>JAISYD010000241.1 GCA_031270145.1 Planctomycetota bacterium | reverse complement strand
TCATCGACTGGGTGATAAGGGAAAACAACCTCAAGCGGGATCGCCGCGGCAATCCCCTGATTTACAAGGATCAGGAACTCCGCCTGCCCCGCGACGGCAGGTTGATCCAGTCCGCCAGCGGCGCGGCGGGCAGGCCTGGCTGAGGCGGCGCGGCATCCGGCGGCGGACGCGCCCAAAAAAGGGTTTTATATTTGTTGTTGACACGGCGGCGGACAAGTGTATCATAAATGGCGCGTTGGATGTCGTTTCGCTTGCCACTAGGCAATCTGTTCACGGTTTGGTTGGAAAAACGGATTGGCGCCGCGACTCGGCCAAGGGTGCTTTTTGAGGCAAGGTTTGAATCCATCATGGCTGGCAAGGTAAAGCAACTTATCCATACCCTCATCCAACAGCGAACCAAGGGCGATCCCGGCCTCATACCATCCACGAAGATAAAACTGATCATGAAAGGCGTGGATCCGGATCTTTTCACCGACGATTCACCCGACAACAACGTCATCATCCAACGCATCATGAACATCGCGAAGGAAATGGGTTTGCAATTGTGAGCCGTCGGGGGTTTCCCGGCTGTCTTTTTCCCCATCCCGGTTTCCCTGGACGCCGCCGCCATGCCCTACACCCCGATTGTCGGATCGCTTGGCTACATACTCTCGCCCGACGCCCGAAAAGTCCTCCTGGTGCATAGATCGGCCAGGCTGGACGATGATCAGTTCGGCAAATACAACGGGCTGGGCGGCAAGATGCTCCCGGACGAGGACATCGCCACCTGCATGATCCGGGAAATCCGCGAGGAGGCCGGCGTCGAAGTAACGGCCATGACTCTGCGGGGCACGATAAATTGGACCAATTTTGGCCCCAAGGGAGAGGATTGGCTGGGATTCGTCTTCTTGATCACCGCATTTTCCGGCGAGCCCAGGCCGGCGAGCGAGGAGGGGCCGCTAGCCTGGGTGGATTTGACGGAATTGCCTCTCTTGCCCATGTGGGAGGGGGATCGACACTTCCTTCCCCTGGTGTTTGACGCCAACCCGACGCCGTTCCACGGCTTCATGCCCTATGAGCGGACGCGCTCGGCCGCTTGGTCATATCTCCGGCTGTGAGCCGTTATTCCGGCGCCGGTTTTTCCGCCTCCATTGTCTGTGCCTCTCCTTCCTCCGCCTCCGCGGCGTCGGAAAACTTGTCCTTGACGTATTCCTTGACCTCTTCGTAGCCCTCGGCAATGGCGCGACCGGTTTTTTTGGCGCCGTGGGCCACCGAGCCGGCCGCTTTCTTGCTGCTGTCGGCAACCGCGTCGCCGGCTTTTTTCATCCCTTCCTTGAACTTGTCCCAGTTGCCGGGTTCGTCGGCCGGCCAAGCGGTTCCGGCCAGGCTGGCTGCCGCCAACACCAATGCCGCGACCAGGTTGCTGCGCATGGCTTATCCTTTCGTCAATCCTCGGATGACCCGTTCCGCGTCGCGCCGCTGATCCTTTTTTCGCAGGGCGTCGCGTTTGTCATGCAGTTGTTTCCCCCGGACCAGGCCAAGCTCCACCTTGGCCATGCCCCGGCTCCAGTGCAGGCCCAACGGCACCAGGGTCAGGCCGCGCTGCTCAACCGCCGAGCGCAATTTGTTGATCTCCCGCCGGTGGGCGAGGAGTTTTCGCTTGCGGGCGGCCAGATGATTGAAGCGGTTGCCCATCCGGTATTCGGAAATGTTCAGGTTGTGCAGAAACAACTCCTCCCCCTGCACCGCCGCGAAGCAGTCGGCGAAAGCGACCTGCCCGTCCCTGAGGCTTTTCACCTCGGTGCCGGTCAGGACCAGCCCGCACTCGAGTTTCGACAGCACCTCGTAATGGTGGAACGCCTGGCGGTTTTTGGCTATGGAGCCAAACGCCGGATCCTTGGCTTCCTTTCGATCTTTTTTCGCCATTTTTCGCCCCTCCGCCGCCTTCCGTCTTGCCGCTTTCATCTTATTGCCGAAAACGGGAATAGTCAACCGTCAAATGTGGAAAACTCCAACCGGGATCGGAAACTTTCCAAACCGCCCCCCGTTTTGCCAAGTTGGAGGTTGATATCCGGGCGCCGAATTCGTATAATCGCCCATATCCGCGATGAAAGGGGAAGCGATTCCATGCATAGCCGGATGGATGGGCCGAAAACAGCTTCCGAAAAAACCGGGCGCGGCCGGGCGCGGGTAATCGGGTTGGGGCTGGACGACTCCGGCGGGCATGTCCGCTTCACCAGCGGCGACGGTTTCGTGTTGCTGGGCGGCTCCGACGCGGCGCACGGGGAAATGCAGCGCCAGGCCGGCCGCATAATGGCCGAGGCCGGGCGGCGGGGCTTGTGCCTGGAGCGCCTGACCCGGGAACAATACGAAACGCTGGTCGAGATAGTCAACCAGGTGGACAGGTGACCCTTGGCCCCACTATGCACGGCTAATGCGCCGCTCCGGTTTTCGTTTCCCTAACCGCATGATATTCCTACTACTATAGAAATTTGTATACCGGATAGCCCCCCCCCTGGACAAGACCGACCACGCCCATTCAGCCAATGCCCTCTCCAACGCCTTGCCTTCCAATGCCTTGAAAACATTGTGATAGGAGGAGACGGATTCAATCCAGGTCCAGGAGACAGGTGGCGCAGGCCGGAAAACTGCCGACCCGGATGCCCACCTCCTCCTCCGCCGGCGGATAAAATATGCCCGGCGGCTTGGGTTGCCTGGCGGCCGGCGCCGGCGGGGCGGCGGGTTTGGCTTCCTCCGTATTCTTGATCGGCGGACATTTCATCGTTTCCGCCTTGGGGGCGGCGTTCGCCGGATTCGGCGTTTCCCCAGGTTTTTCAGGCGCTTCGGCGGCGGGTTCGGCCTCCGCCGTCTTCTCGATCGGCGGACATTTCGCCGTTTCCGGCTTGGGGGCGGCCTCCTCCGTCTTCGACATTTCCATCTGTTTTTCAGGCGCTTCGGCGGCGGCTTCGGCTTCCTCCGTCTTCTTGATCGGCGGACATTTCGCCATTTTCGCCTTGCGCTCGGCAATGGCGATCTCCTTCAGTTCCGCCGATTTTCTAAGCACTTCCTCCAATCCGCCCTCTCCGGACGGCTG
>JAISYD010000104.1 GCA_031270145.1 Planctomycetota bacterium | reverse complement strand
ATGGCCGGCGTCCTGGGCATACCGGTCGATACCGTCGAATACCCGGAGGACGCCGCCGTCGTCCCGGACGACATCGGGAAAAGGCTTGCCGCCGACCAGGCGATTACCCATGTCGCCATGGTTCATTGCGAAACCACCACCGGCATCGTCAATCCCATCGGGGAAACGGGGGAAATCGTCGCCGAAAGGAAACGCGCCTTCATGGTCGACGCCATATCCAGCTTCGGCGCGACCGAGATCAGAATCGGGGAATGGGGGATACGCTGGCTGGTTTCCTCGGCCAACAAATGCCTTGAGGGCGTCCCCGGACTTTCCTTCGTCATCGCCGGGAAGGGGGAGTTGGCGGCTAGTGTCGGGAACGCCCGCAGCCTGTGCCTGAATCTCCAGGCGCAGGACGAGGAAATGCGCAAAACCGGCCAGTTCCGCCATACCCCGCCCACCCACGCCATCCTCGCCTTCCACCAGGCCCTTTTGGAACTTGAGGCGGAGGGTGGCGTGGAGGCGCGGATGGAGCGCTACCAACGGAATTGCCGGACGCTTCGGCGGGGCATGGCCGAATTGGGATTCAGGGAGTTTCTCGCCCCCGGCGATGGCGGCTGGATCATCACCTCCTTCCGCTGTCCCGAACACGATAGGTTCTCCTACGAGACTTTTTCCGGGATTCTGCGGGACGGCGGATTCGTCATTTACCCGGGAAAGATCGAGGGAGCCGACCTGTTCCGCGTCGGCAGCATCGGCCGCATCGCCGACTCCGACGTCGCCGGCTTGATCGACGCCATGCGCAGGGCGTTGGCGGAAATGGGCGTGGTCATGGCCCCGCGAGGAAATTTTGCATGAATGCGCGGCCCATTTCCCTCGTCGTCTGCGATCTTGCCGGAACCACGGTCGATTACGGCAGCCGCGCGCCGCTGGAGGCGTTCAAGGAAGTTTTCGCCCGTTGCGGCGTGGCCGTCACGGACGCCGAAGCCCGCGGACCCATGGGCATGTGCAAACGCGATCACCTGGAATGCATGCTGTCCATGCCGTCCGTCGCCCGCCAATGGAGGAGGATTCATGGACGGGATTGGACTGTGGACAATCTCGACGCGCTGTTCCGGGAATTCCTCCCGCTGCAAAGCGAACTCCTGAAAACGCATTCGGAGGCGATTCCCGGCGCGATCGAGGCTGTCGCCATGTGGCGGTCCCTCGGAATCAAGGTCGCCGCCGCCACCGGCTATACCCGCCACATGACCGACCTGGTTTTGGCGGCGGCGAGGCGGCAGGGGTTGACGTTCGATTTTTCCTGCTGCGCGGGCGAGACGCCGGCCGGCCGGCCGGCGCCGTGGATGATTTACCGCTGCATGGAGGCGACCGGAGCCTATCCGCCTGACGCCGTCCTGAAGATCGGCGACACCATCGCCGACATCAAGGAAGGGATAAACGCCGGGGTATGGACGGTCGGCGTGGCCGCGAGCGGCAACATGCTGGGCCTGGCCCGCCGGGAGGCGGAAGGCATGGATCGGGCCGATCTGGCGATCATGATCGGGGACGCCCGAAAAAAACTGGCGGCGGCGGGGGCGCATATGGTCGTCGACTCCATAGCGGAGGCGGCGCTGGTCATGTCCGGTCTGCGCCAGGCGATTGCCGGCGGCGGCTGCCCCGGAAACCGGGGATTGCTGCCGCGGCCGCGGCCGCCCGCAACCGATTCCGTTGCCTGATCCGTATGCCGCGACTCAAGAGGGGGAAGATGTTTCTTTCGTATGGAGGAGAAAAGCATGAGAAAAACACTGTGGTATGCCCTGGCTTTCGCGATGCTGGCCTGCGCCCTGCCGGCTGTCCCGCCCGCCGCCGGGGAAAGTATCGTCGTGTACACGGCGCTTGAGGACGACGAATACCCGAACTATCTCGATATTTTCAGGAAACGGCATCCGGAAATTGAGGTCAAGATCGTCCGCGACTCGACCGGCATCATCACCGCCAGGCTGCTGGCGGAAAAGAATAACCCGCAAGCGGACGTGGTGTGGGGCCTGGCCGCCACCGGCCTCATTCTGGCCGAAAGGCGGGGCATGCTCGAACCCTATGCCCCGAAAAACCTGGAAAAGGTGAATCCCCTGTTCCGGGATGCCGCCGCCCCTCCGGCATGGGTGGGCATAAAGGCATGGGAAACCGGCATTATCGTCAATATGATCGAATTGAAGAGGCTTGGCCTCCCCATGCCGAAGGATTACCGCGACCTGCTCGACCCCGCCTACAAGGGCCTGATAGCCATGCCGAATCCGGCTAGTTCCGGTACCGGGTACCTGACCGTCTCCGCCATCATCCAAATTATGGGGGAGCGGGAGGGCTGGGAGTATCTGGATCGCCTTCACCAGAATATCATGCAGTACACCCATTCCGGCTCCAAGCCGGCAAAGATGGCTGGGCAGGGCGAAGCGGTCGTCGGCATTTCCTTCGGATACCGTGGACTCAAGCAAAAGGCCGCCGGCGATCCGGTGGAGACGGTATGGCCAGCCTCCGGTTCGGGATGGGATCTTGAGGCCAACGCCTTGGTGAAAAAGGCAGGCGTCAAGGAGGCGTCAAGGATATTCCTCGACTTCGCCCTGGGCGACGAGGTGATGCGGGAATACGCGGCCGTGTATCCGATCACCTCCATCGAAACCGGCCTTCCCGCGCCGGCCGGCTATCCCGCCGATCCCATGTCCCTCATCATCAAGAACGATCTCGCCGATGCCGCGCTTGAACGCGACCGCATCCTTGCCGAATGGAACCGGCGCTATGACGGCAAAAGCGAATCCCGTTGAAGCTGCCGGAGCCGGGGCGCCGGCAGCGCCCTGCCTCGAGGCGGCGGGCGTCAGCAAGGCGTTCGGCTCCTGCCTGGCGCTCCGGCAGGTGTCCCTGGCGGTCGGCAAAGGCGAATTCGTCTGCATTCTCGGCCCTTCGGGTTGCGGGAAAACAACCCTTCTCCGCGTTATCGCCGGCCTGGAGAAGCCCGATGCTGGCGCCGTCCGCATCAACGGGCGGGACGTCACCCGCGTTCCCGTCTCTCGGCGGGGCGTCGGCGTCGTCTTCCAGTCCTACGCCCTTTTTCCCAACCTCGACGCCTTGCGCAATATCGCCTTCGGAATCCGGCGGCGAGGCTGGAGCCGCCGTGACGCCCGGCGCCGGGCCGGAGAACTCCTGTCCCTGGTGGGGCTGGAGGAATGCGCGGGGAAATTTCCGGCCCAGCTGTCGGGCGGCCAGCAGCAGCGCGTGGCTCTTGCCCGCGCCCTCGCCGTCGAACCGATCCTGCTTCTCCTGGACGAACCTCTTTCCGCCCTGGACGCCAAGGTGCGAACCGACATGCGCCGCGAAATACGCTCCCTCCAGCGGCGTCTGGGCATTACCGCCGTTATGGTCACGCACGACCAGGAAGAAGCCCTGACCATGGCCGACCGGGTGGTGGTGATGGTTAGGGGGGGGGCTGGCGCAATTTGCCGCCCCCGAGGAAATCTACCGGCTTCCCTCGACTCCGTTTGTCGCCGATTTCATCGGTTCCATGAATTTCCTTTCCGGCTGGCGGCTCGACTCGGGCCTGGCCAGGCGCGGCGTCAATTCCCTGGCGCCGGCGAGGCCGCCGGCCGGCGGCCGGCGTCGGATAACCCTGGCCATCCGGCCCGAGGATGTCCGAATCGGGCGGGACGGATTCGCCGCGAACCAGTTGCTTGCCCACGTCGAGGACGTCGAGTTCAAGGGTTCTTCCTACCGGGTGGGCCTGAAAATACTCAACGACGGCGCCGCCGGCCGCGCGGAACGGCTGGACGCGGTCATGCCGCCGCGGGATTTCGTCCGCCTCGGACTGCGCCGGGCCGAGTGCGTGACGGCGACCCTGCCGGCGGAATCCCTCCTTTGTTTCGACGAACCGGATCCGGACGAAACACTCCGCCTGGACGGGATGCGCCGATGACAAGGCCCGGTCCGGAAACGCTGCGGACGGCCCTGCTGTGGGGTTCGGCCGCCTTCCTTGTCGCCGGGCTGGTCCTGCCGCTGGCCGAACTGGCGGCCAAAAGCCTGTCCGACGCCGACGGCAATCTGGTCGGATTCGCCAATTTCGCCGCCTTTTTCGGCAATCCGTCGTTGAGCCGAGCGCTGAAAAACAGTTTTTTCATCTCCCTGGCGGCCGCCGCCGTCGCCATCCCTCCGGCCTTCGCCTTCGCTTACGCCCTCACCCGCACCCGAATGCCTCTGAAAAATCTTTTCCGGCAGGCGGCCATGCTCCCCTTGTACGCCCCGAGCATGCTGATCGGGATTTCCCTGGTGTACCTGTTCGGCAAAAAGGGCGTGATTACCGGCGGATTTTTCGGCGCCCTGCCCGCGCTGGCGGCCGATATCGGATTATACGGTTCCACCGGCGTCATTCTGGCCGAGTCGATTCTCGCCTTCCCGCCGGCGGTGATGATCCTCACGGCCGCCCTGACCGACGCCGACGCCCGGCTTTACGAGGCGGCCGAATCCCTTGGCGCCGGCGGGCCGGAGATATTCTGGACCGTCACCATTCCCGGCGCCAGGCACGGCCTGATCAGCGCCTTCTTCGTCTGCTTCACCCTGGCGTTCACCGATTTCGGCTCGCCGAAAGTGGTGGGGGGCAACTACTCCGTCATGGCGACGGACATTTACAAGCAGGTGGTGGGGCAACAAAATTTCAACATGGGCGCGACGGTGAGCCTGGTCATGGCGGCGCCGACCGTTTTCGCCTTCCTGGCCGACAGTTGGGCGCGCCGCCGGCACAGCGCGGCCCTGGGCGTCCGGGCCGTGCCCCTGCGGCCGACTCGGAACCGAGGGCGGGACTGGGCGTGTTTCGCCTTCTGCCTCCTGGCGGCGGGAGGCATTGCCGCGCTGTTCGCCGCCGCCGGCCTGGCATCGCTGGCCAAGGCATGGCCCTATGCCATGCGGCTCGGGTTTTGGCACTACGATTTCAGGAACTACGGCGGCGGCGGATACGCATCGTTCTGGAACAGCCTGTTCCTGGCGGCCTGCAGCATGGTTTCCGGCACGGCTCTCACCTTCGGATCCGCCTACCTGATAGAGAAGACGCGGAATCTGCGGACGCTGAGGCGGATCGCCTCCTTCCTCTCCATGATGCCGCTGGCGCTCCCCGGACTGGTCGTCGGCATTTCCTACATTTTTTTGTTCAACACCCCGGCCTTCCAGGCGTATGGCCTGGAAATTCCCAATCCGCTGTTTCCCCTCTACGGCACCATGGCGCTTCTGGTCATCTGCAACGTCGTGCACTTCTATACGGTCGGATTCCTCACCGCCACCGCCGCGCTCCGGCAGCTAGACCTCGAATTCGAGGCGGCGGCGGAGTCGCTATCCATCCCTTTCTACGCGTCCTTTTTCCGGGTCGTCCTGCCGGTGTGCCTGCCGGCGGTCCTGGACATCGCTGGCTTCTATTTCGTCAGTTCCATGACCACGGTGTCGGCGGTGATTTTCCTGTATACGCCCGACACCGCCCTGGCTTCGGTGGCGGTCGT
>JAISYD010000072.1 GCA_031270145.1 Planctomycetota bacterium | reverse complement strand
CGGGCAATGACCTGTTTGGCGTGTCTTTCCGTCCAATGACTTTTCTTGTCGGGGCTTTTGCGGACATGCTGCTTTTTGTGCCACTCGCGGGCCACCGCCTCGAAGCTGTTGGCGGCGGCGTTGGCGGTGAATATCTTCATATCCCGCTTGTGCTCCGCCGGGTCGATTCCGCGCGCCAGAAGCTCCTTCGCCTCATCGCGGCGTTCACGGGCCAGCTTCAGGCCGACGGCCGGGTAAACTCCGAAGCTCGCCACCTTCGCCTTGCCGTCGAAGCGGTAAAACATCCGCCACAATTTTCCGCCACTCGGCGAAACGTGGATATACAGGCCGCGGCCGTCCGCGTGCTTGTGTATTTTGCCCGTGGCCTTCAGGTTGTTTATGGCTCGGTCGGTAAGTTTCATTTGCTGGTATCCTCCCATTTAGGGGTTTGCATACCAGCATAAATAACTGCAAATGGCTAGGCTGTCAAGGGATTTGTTTGGACGACACGGGATAACGATTATCATATAACAGCAAATCCGCCAAGGATTATTGGACGTTGGCGGATTCGGGTGAATCGTAAACTGGCGGAGAGAGAGGGATTCGAACCCCCGGCGGGTTGCCCCGCATCGGTTTTCAAGACCGACGCCTTAAACCGCTCGGCCATCTCTCCGCCTGGCGTTTCCGGTTAATGAATATATTCATTAACCTCGTGTTCCGCAAATGGTTTATTGAAAAAATTCGCGACTTCCCCGGCCGCTTCCCGAGTGAGGCTAGTACGCGGCGCGCTCCGATCCCGGCCGAAACAATGGCCCCGCGCGGGCAACATATTCGACGTACCGATCGAAAGGCCAGGCCGGTTGAGGGGCAAGGCTGCTCCGTGGCGGCTACGAAGGACAAATATCGGAAGCGCCGGCATAATCGCTTGACAAAACACGGCGCCGCCATTATGTTTGGTTCATGGTCGGCGTCCCTTGACGTCCGACCGCAGGGGCTTTTCTTCCGCCAAAATTTTGACCGAAGGGTGTAGCGATATGCGTTTCGTAATCCTGGCGGCCGGACAGGGGACGCGCATGCATCCCTTCACCAATACCACCCCGAAATGCCTGATGCATCTGGGGCATGGCGAGACCGTGGCCGAGCGCATGGCGCGCGTCCTCAGAAAAATCGCCCCGGCGGCGGAAATCGTCTATGTCCTCGGCTTCATGCACAATGAAATCCGCGCCGTTCTGCCGCCCCATGTCGAGGTCATCCAGAACCCCTTCTATTCGGTGTCGAACAGCATCGCCTCGCTTTGGTTCGCCAGGAACAAGCTGGATGACGACATCGTGCTGATCAACGGCGACATCGTGCTTAGCGAGGCGGCGCTGGCCGAGGTGGCGGCGTTGAAAAACCCCGCCACCATCGTCCTGGACTCCAACAAGCGGGACAACCTAGATTGCGGCGTGATTGTGGAGGGCCGGCGCGTCACCCTCATGGCCAAGAGCTTCAAAGCCGGCTATGGCGAATACGCCGGGGTGATACAGATGAGCGCCGAGACGGCGGTGGCGGTGCGACAGCAGACCGAATTGATGATCGAGGCCAACGATCTCAACAATTGGTCCGAATACGCGCTTATTCAGTTGATCCTTAGCCAGGACATGTACGTCGACTTCCACGACATAGCCGGGCACGAATGGGCCGAATTGGACACTCTGAACGATCTGGTGACCGCGCGGCGGGTGCAGGAAATGGAGTTCAGCGGCCATCTCCGGGCGCGCGGGCAAAAATAGGTCGGGACCAAGCCTGAAAAAGGACGGATATGCCCATGACGCGGCTCTTACGCCTTCGTCTCGCCATCCTCGCCGGTCCGATGCTGGCGCTTGCCTTGGCCGCGCTGGTTCCCGACGGAGCGGCCGGAGCCGACGGCGGCGGCGGGGACACGGTCACCTCGGCCAGCCCGGACGCCGCCTCCGGCGCCACGCCGCCGGCGGGACAGCTGCGCGCTTCGGAAAAGGCGGAATTCACCTATCGCGTCCAACCCGGCGGGGCGCTTGAGATTTGGGCTTCGGAACTGGCGGCAGCCTATGCCGCCAACGAACCGGCCGCCGACGCGCTGTTCAAGGACAAGGAGTTGATTCTTTTGGGAAGGGTGGAAAAGACGGGCGGGGCGGGCGCGGCTCGGCCTTGGATCAGCTTGTCGGACGGGCGGGGCGGCAAGGTCATACGTTGCCTGCTCGCGCCCGGCGCCTCCCTTGCCGGCGCCCCGGAGAGGGGCGGCAAGGCGGCGGTGCGTGGCATTTGCCAAGGCATGACGCTAGGCATCACCCTGCGTGACGCGCAACTGGTTGATTTCCCCTGAGACGGGGACCGCCATCTCCCTCGTCTTATCCCAGGCCGCGTTTGGCGACGTCTGGTCAGGGCTTGGCCGGATGCGGCGAAAATACCGTGTCGGCCAATTGTCCGGCAAGCTGTCCGATATCGGCGTCCGGGGCGAGGAATACTTCCCGGGCCGGGAATTTCCGGAACCAGGTGTCTTGACCGCGCACCAAGCGGTTGGTGGCGAGGCAAAGTTTTTCGAGCGAATCCTCCCAAGTCGCCTCCCCCAGGAAAAAAGGGAAAAACTCCTTGTAGCCGACCGCCTGCAGGGGTGTTTGCGCCAGGCGCTTCCGGTTGGCGAATACCCATTCCGCCTCCTCCCGCAAGCCGTTCGCCGCCATGCGCCCCACCCGGGAACGTATCCGCCCGCGCAGATCATCGCGGTTTCTGACTAGGCGTATCATTGTGAAGGCATGGCGGGGGGCGGCGAAAAAATCGACCCTCCCGGATCCTTCCTTTGGCGCGCCGGAAGCGTGGAAACCAGGCCATTGGGTCTGCCGGCGACTGATGCCGGAGCCGGTGACGGCGGCTACCTCCAGGGCCCGGATCAGACGCCGCCGGTCGGCGGCATGGATCTTAGCCGCCGCCGCCGGGTCTTTGGCCGCCAATTCCCGATGCAACGCCTTGGTCCCCTCGCGATCCGCCCGCGCCTCCAACTCCAACCGGATTTCCGGCTCCGCCCCCGGCCCCTCGAACAATCCTTCCAGCAGGGCTTTATAATAGAAGGCGGAACCGCCGGAAAGGAAGGGAATGGCGCTCCGGGAGCGGATGTCCTGGATGGCGGCGTCGGCGGCCTTGACAAAATCGGCGGCCGAGAAGGATTGCTCCGGTTCAACTAGATCCAGGCAATGGTGCCGGACAGCGGCGCGGGCGGCGGCCGAAGGTTTGGCGGTGGCCGTCTCAAGCCGGCGGTAAACCTTCATCGAGTCTACGGAGACGATTTCGCCTCCGGCCAACTTGGCGCAGGCCAGGGCCAGATCCTCCTTGCCGCTGGCGGTGCTTCCGACGATGATGCGAAGAGGCTGCGCCATGGGACGGATCAAGTGGTGTAATCGGCGTTTATTTTGACGTAATCATATGACAGATCGCAGGTCAGCGCGGTCGCTTCGGCTTTGCCCAGGCCAAGATCCACCGCCAGCTCAATCTTTTCCGCCTTCATGGCTTTCGACAATTCGGCCTTGTTGAAGTTGACCGGCGCTCCTTTTTCAAACATGCTTTTGCCGCACAGGGACATCGATGTTTTTGCCTCGTCCACCTTGGCGGCGCTCCGCCCCAGGGCGCAGATGATCCGTCCCCAGTTGGGATCGTTCCCAAACATGGCGGTTTTGACCAGCGGGCTTTCGGCGATGGTTTTGGCGGCGGCGACGGCGTCCTTGCGTTTCTTCGCCCCGGTCACCAGGATTTTCACCAATTTGCTGGCCCCTTCGCCATCGCGGGCTATCTGGGAGCAAAGTGAAAGGCAAACCTGGTGCAGGCATTCGACGAATTTGTCGAAACGCTTGCCTGACGTCTTGGCGATGGCCGGAACGCCGGTTGTCCCCGAGGCCAACAGGAAGAGGCTGTCGTTGGTGGAGGTGTCGCCATCCACCGATACCAGGTTGAAGGTGGCGGGGACCACTTCGTCCAACGCCGCCGCCAACGCCTTCGGCGCGGCGGCGGCGTTGGTGAGGATAAAGGCCAGCATGGTGGCCATGTTGGGGGCGATCATGCCGGAACCCTTGCAGGCGCCGGCCATGATCAGTCCGGCCTCCTCGTCTAGTACCGCCGCCGCCTCCTTGGGTCTGAGGTCGGTGGTCATTATCGCCCTGGCGAAATCGCCGGCTTTCGCCTTGCCCAGGGCCGCCACCGCCCGATCAATGCCCTTTTCCATTTTCGCCAGCGGCAGTTGCACCCCGATGACGCCGGTGGAGGCAATCAGCGCCTGTTCATCCGGCGCGCCGAGCTTCCGCCCCAGCCGGCGGACGCACTTCAAGGCGTTCGCCTTGCCTTCGCGGCCGGTACAGGCGTTGGCCACTCCGGCGTTGACCAGCACGGCGCGGGCCACGCCGCCGGAAACCCCGAGATGCTTGCGGTCGATTTTGACCGGCGCCGCCGCCACTTGGTTCAGGGTGAAGACCCCGGCGGCCGAAACTGGGGCGTCGGCGGCGATCAGGGCCAGATCGTTTCGCGGCGTTGGCCAGTCGCGGATGCCGGCTTCGACCGCCGCCACCTTGAAGCCGGGGACGTTTTCCAGAGCGCGTGGCTTTTCCATTTCTCAATCCTCCCAGGGTTGGTAAGTGAAGCCCGGCCCGCCGGTTTTCCCCACCCGGCCAAGGCCGGGGAAGGGTAGGTGGATGCCGGCCACCGGCAATCCCTCCCGCGCCGCCCGCTCCAGCAACCGCCGCCGGGCGGCGGCCGCGTCCGTCGGGATCATGTCGTAACTGGCGTTGATGTCGGGCCGGGGAAACTGCAGGGCGGCGGCGTGGAGCAGATCGCCGATGAAGAACAGTTTTTCTCCCTCCGATTCCAGGAGGAAGGCGGTATGGCCGGGAGTGTGCCCCGCCGCGTCGATCGCCTGGATGCCGGGCGCGACCAGGTCGCCGAATTCGAAGGTTTCAATGGAACCGGCATAAGCCGCCGCCACCCGGCGGGCCAGTTCGAAATTGCCTTTGCGGGACGGATCCGCCGCCATGGCCCGATCGCTCAGCCAGAAGTCGCGCTCAATCCGGCCGATTTTCACCTTGGCGTTGGGAAAGGCCCTGGCGTTGTCCCGGAGCAGCCCGCCGATGTGATCGCCGTGCATATGGGTGATCAGCGCCAGATCGACTTCGGCCGGATCTATGCCGGCTTTGGCCAGTCCGGCCCAAAGTCGGCTGCCGCCGGGGGCGCCAAGGCCGGCGTCGACAAGGATGGTGGAAGCGCCGGACCGAATGGCGAAAACCATGATGGCGGACGGCGCTTTTCCGGTGGGGACGAGACGCCGCACCGCCTCCGGATCGGCGCCGGCAAAGACCGCCATGTCGCGATCCCCGCGTGAATCGGCGATGGCCCATAATGTCGCCCCGCCAATCCGGTATTTGATCGCGTCCGCGCCCGGATCGGCCGCCTCCAACCGCCCGAATCGGGCGGTGGAGGCCAGTAACAGGGCGGCGGCAAGGGCGAAAAAATGCGCCATGGCGGATGCTCTCCTCTCAAGGCTGGAACGGGGGCGGGTCATTTCCGCTTCGCCCCGTATTTGTCCAGTTCGTCCTGGTTGAAAATATTGCCCGGGGTCTTGCCGGCGAGATATTCCCGGACGCCGGTCAGGGTTTCATGCATCATGGCCACTCGCGCGTCATAGGTCCAGGTGCCGATGTGCGGGACCAGCACCACGTTTTCCAGATCGATAAGGCCGGGATCGATATCCGGCTCCATCTCGTAGACGTCCAGGGCCGCTCCCTTGATGGCTTGGCTTTTCAGCGCCTTGACCAGAGCGGCCTCGTCGACCATTTTGCCGCGCGAGGCGTTGATTAGGTAGGCGGAGGGCTTCATGAGGGCCAGGGTCTTTTCGTTGACCAGGTGGTGGTTGGCCTGGAAATAGGGGGTGTGAATGGTGACGAAGTCGGCGGTCCGGAACAGTTCCTCGTGGGAAACCCGGCGGGCGCCGACCGCTATTTCGACCGCGTCGGGGGCGGGGATGGGATCGGCGTAGATGATCCGCATGCCCAGGCCGTGCGCCTTGACGCCTACCGCCTTGCCGATCCGGCCGTAGCCGATGATGCCCAGGGTCTTGCCGAAGAGGTTGGTGGAAAGCGTCTCGTAGGAGGGGCGGGAGACGCATTTCCGATCAAGGCGCAGCTTTTTGTCGAGGAAGGTGAGGCGGCGGGCGACGTCCAGCATGATGCCGATGGTGAGCTCCGCCGTGGGCTGGGTCACCGCCGTGGGCGAATTGACCACCGCGATGCCTTGTTTCGCCGCGTACTCGCAGTCGACCGCGTCGCAACCCACCCCGTTCCGGCCGATGGCCTTCAGCTTGACGCCAAGGTCTATCATCTCTCGATCGAATTTCTCGCCGCTCAGGACCACCGCCTCCATCTCCGGCAGCAGCTTTTTCAACTCGTCGCGCGTGTAGACGCCGGTAACCTCCGGTTTCGGGTAAACCGCCTCGATGTCGCCGCCCAGAACCGCCTCGACCTCCGGCGGTATCCAAAAGCTGATCATGACTTTCTTTTTCACGTTGCGCCGTCCTTTCCGTTTGGCCTGGAAGGGGGGGCGGCCAGCCGCCCCCCCTTCTATAAAATGCGGGAACTTCGCCGGTCAAGGGTCATTTGCTGTTGCGGATCGGCTCCAGGTATTTGATGGCCTCGGGGATTTTTTCGATGAAGGCGATCATGCCGGGCATGACCTTGTCCGCCCACGGCTTCATGTCGATTTCCTTGGCGTAGATGACCTCCAGCCCGTAATCCTTAATTTCCTCGATGTATTTGTCCACATTGTCGCGGGCGAATTTGCGTTGGGCCAGGGCGCCGAGGTGGGCGCCTTCCATAATGATCTTCTGTTGATCCGGGGTGAAGGACTTGAAGCGATTCAGGTTCATGACCAGGAGGAGCGGCGTGTAGGCGTGGTTGGAGACGGAGAGGTATTTCTGCGCTTCGTAGAAGCGGGAGGAATAGGCGATGGGGATGGGATGATCCTGGGCGTCGATGGTGCCGGTCTCCAGGGCGGTGAACACTTCGGAATAGTTCATGGGGACGGGGTTGGCGCCCAGCAGCCGCCAGCACTCGACATGCATGGGCATGCCGGGGACGCGGATCTTCAGGCCCTTGACGTCATCGGGCGTGCGGGCCGGATTCCGGCGGTTGGTGAGGGCGCGGAAGCCGTTTTCCCACAGCGACATGCCCTTGAAGCCCTGGGTCTCGGCGTCGTCCATGATGGCGCGGCCGATGGGGCCGTCCATGACCTTGTCGACGTGATCATAGTCGCGGAAGAGGAAGGGCACGTCGAAGACGTTCAGGGATGGGATCATGCCGGCGAAGTTGCCGGAACCGGAAAGGGTGATGTCGAGGGTGCCGCTCTTGACCTGGCCGATTTGGGAGTCGGTGCCGCCGAGGACGCTGTCGGGGAAGAGCTGGATGGTTACGGCGCCGTTGGTGTTGTCCGAGACGTGCTTGGCGAATACCTGCGCCCCGTGGTACTGGGAATCCGTACGGGATGTCTCGATGGCGAAGCGGATGTTGACTTTTTCCCCGGATGGCGCCAGGAAGGCCGCGAGGGCCAGCGCCGCCGTCAACAGCAACAATTTACGCATACTCTGTCTCCTGTCTCAAATATTCCCGTTCCGGCGGAGGCGCCAAGCCGCCGCCGGGGGCGGGACTGTCCCTAACGGAAAAACCAGCGCAGAGGCGCCGTGACCAGTTGCGGGAAGGCAATGAACACCGCCAGCATGACGATATGGGTGGCCAGGAATGGCAGCACCCCCCGCGCCGCCTGCACGAACGGCACTTTGGCCACCCCGGACACGGCGTTCAGGGCGTTGCCGACCGGCGGGGTGATGAGCCCGATGCAGCCGTTCACCATGAACAACAGGGCGAAATAATAGGGATCGATGCGGGCGGCGTTAAGCACCGGGGTGAGGATCGGGATCATGATGAGGATCATGGGCGGCAGATCCATGACCATGCCGACCAGCAGGTTCACCGCCATGATGACGATGATCAGGGTGGTTTTGGAATGGATTAGCGGCTCCAGGAGTTCGAGGAGCTGGTCCGGGATCTGGGCCAGGGTGATGAGGTAGCCGGTGACGGACGACGCGGCGAACAGGAAGAGCACCACGGCCACGGTCCGGCAGGCCGACAGGAGGATGCCGTACACCATGTTCCATTTGAGTTCGCGGTAGATGAACTTGGCGACGATGAAGGCGTAGACCGCCGCCACCGCTCCCGCCTCGGTGGCGGTGAACCAGCCCAGGCGGAAGCCGCCGATGATGATCACCGGCAGCATCAGCGCCCAAACGCTGCCCCGCAGGGTGGCGACTATCTCCTGCCGGGTCGATTTCCGGGTCGCCGTCACGTTCAGGTTGCGGCAGTGGAACGACCAGGTGATCAGCAGGGCGATGCCCATGATGAGACCGGGCACGATGCCGGAGAAGAACAGTTTGGAGATGGAGAGGTTGGCCGCCACGCCGTAGATGATGAAGGGCATGGAGGGCGGGATGATGGGCGCGAGGATGCCGCCGGCCGCGATCATTCCGGCCGAGGTGCGCAGCGGATAGCCGGCTTTGTTCATCATGGGGATGAGCAGGGCCGCCACGGCGGCGGTGTCGGCCACGGCGGCGCCGGACAGGCTGGCCATGATGATGGTGGCGCAGATGGCGACGTAGCCGAGTCCGCCCCGGCGGTGGCCGAAGAACTTCAGCGGGATGTCGACGATGCGCCAGGCCAGGCCGCCGGTGTTCATGATTTCCCCGGCTACGATGAAGAAGGGTACGGCGAGCATGGTGAAGTTGTTGGCGCCGTTCAGCGCCACCTCGGCTATGAGGTTGAGGTTGAACATGTCGAGGTGGATCATCAGGCCCAGGCTGGACACCAGCAGGGCGAAGGCGATGGGGATGCCAATCAGGATGCAGACAAGCAGCAGGGTCACGAAAATGACTAGAGTCATGAGTTGGCCCCCCCCTTGTTGGCTTGGCCCGGGATGAAGACCCTGGCGCAGCGAACCAGGCAGATAAGGCACATGCCTACCCCGGAGATGATTACCGAGGAGTAGACGTAGCCCAGCGGCACATTGGTCGCCGGGGCGTAATTGGTGAGGTTGATGGAGGTCTGGACATAGCCGCCGTAGGCCAGGATGGCGCACACCGTCATCATGAGGAAGTCGACGATGGCCTCCAGGATTGTCCGCGCTTTTTTGGGAAGGCGCGCGGTGAGGAGATCCACCCTGATGTGTATGCCGTCCGCCATGGCGATGATGCCGCCGCAGAAAATCATCCAGACGAAGAGGAAGCGGCTCAACTCCTCGCTTGATATTATGCTGAATTTGAAAGTGTAGCGCAGGAAGGTGTTGGTGAACACCATGGCGGTCATCGCGGCCAGGCAGACCACCACGATGAAACACAACGCTTTGTAGGTTTTGTCGATGATTGAGGCCATGGGCGGTTCTCCATTGTTGGTCGCGTTTTGCCGAGATTGACGCCGGCGCGTGGATTTTTTGCGCTTTGGCCAGCGGGAATTTCCCCAAGCGACGAATTTTACCGGCCGCCGGGAATCCTGTCCAGTCAAAAAATCCGAATGTCGCGCGTTTGGCCGAAAACGCGGGGGAGCGCGGTTTTTACGGTTGACATTGAGCCGGCGCGTATGGTATGTTTGCTTGCGGGCCGCTCAAGGGCGCGGCGGCATGTCCGATAACGGTTATGGGGAGGCGCGGCATGGTTGGCGGGGGCGGCGGCATTGTCCGGTTTTGACTCCAGCGCATCCGGCGCCGCTCCGCCCGCCCTGGCCCTGGTGACCGGATCCACCAAGGGCATAGGCTTGGCGGTGGCCCGGATGCTGTTGCGGCGCGGTTGCCGGGTGATCGGCAATTACGGGCACGACGAAGCGGCGGCCGAGACGGCTAGGGTCGGGTTGGGGGAGTTGGCGGCCAGGCTGACCCTGGTCAAGGCGGATCTTTCCCGCCTCGACGGGATAGGGCCCCTGGTGGCGGCGGTGGACGGGGCGGGCGGGGTATTGCATTACCTGGTTCCCAATGTCGGCGTCACCGACAAGACGCCGTTCGGGAAGGTGGCGCCGGAAGGCTGGGAACGCGTCCTCGCGACCAATTTGACGGTTCCCTTTTTCCTGACGCAGGAATTGGCGGGCCGCCTGCGCGATGGCGAGGGACGGATCGTTTTCATCGGATCGATGATGGGCATCAGGCCGCACGGGATGAGTTTTTCCTATGGAGCCAGCAAGGCGGGGCTGCATTTCCTCGCCCGGGAACTGGTCAAGGCGATGTCTCCCCGGGGCATAACCGTCAACGTGATCGCGCCGGTGTTCGTCGAAACTTCGATGCAGGACGACAAGGCGCCGGATCACCGCGGGCGCGTGGAGAGTAAAATTTCGCTCCGCCGCTTCGCCCGGCCCGGGGAAGTGGCGCTGGCGGTGGAAAGCCTGCTCGGGCTAGGGTATGTCACTGGTCAGATATTGGCGGTGGATGGTGGTTATGACTACGAATAGCCGGAGCGGGAAAAACGTCATCCTTCTCCACTTGGAAAGCATTTCGCGCGCCAACCTCTGGCAATTCCGGAATGAATTGGGCACGGTCTGGCGGCTGATGTCCCAGTCGTTGCAGTTCAACCGCTTCTTTTCCTCCGCCACCTCCACCACCATGGCCGTGACGGATTTATATTATGGCGACTCGTCGGGCAGCGATTTATGCCCCCTATACCAGATATCCAGGGTCATGCCGCCCAATTCGGAGAAATTTGCGCACCTGGGGGTCATAGTGCAAAGCCGCGATTATGACTGGTATACGTTTCACGCGGATCCTTACCGGAAAAAAGAGAGCGCCATCCAAAATCGCCATGTTTTCATCAATGATTTCGATGTCCCGTCCCTGTGTGAAAAGGCGCTCCGGCAAATGGCGGAGGCCAAAAGGG
Source organism: Planctomycetota bacterium (assembly GCA_031270145.1). Classification (GTDB taxonomy): domain Bacteria; phylum Planctomycetota; class SZUA-567; order SZUA-567; family SZUA-567; genus JAJBSZ01. The sequence continues at coordinate 1,182 of JAISYD010000072.1, read as the reverse complement.
ACGGACGGCGTTTTTTCGCCTATTTTTGGGACGATTCCCCGCATTTGGCCTTTCCCAGTCCCGTCAAGGATCGGGCCGGCGGCGTCGCCGGGCGGCTGCGCACCGCCTATGCCCTGGCCGACGCCTCCCTGAACCGGTTGCTGGCCGGCTTGGCGGAGCTTGGCCTTTGGGACGACACCATCATCGTCGGCTTCGGCGATCACGGCGACGAGCCCTGGAGCCATGGCCTTAACCGGGGCTATTGCCATAGCCTCGCGCCCTACGCCAGCCTCACTTGGGCGCCCATGTTCATCTTCGATCCCGGCCGCTTCCAGCCGGGGATCGATAGCCGCCTGGCCAGCATGGTCGATCTCAAACCAACCCTGCTGGGTCTGTTGTTCCCGGACGATCCTCCGGCGGCGCCGGCCACGCTCTTCGCCGGCCTGGATCTTTTCCGCTCGCAAAGGGAGTTCGCCTTCAGCCAGAATATGTTCGCCCTGCAACGCGAGTACAGCGATCCGGAACAGGGCATGGTCAAGGGTTACGCCGTCACCGACGGCGCCTACCGCCTGGTGGTTTCCTCGGGTGGCCGCGACCCGGACCATGGCGGGATGGAATTCTATTGCGACCAGGCGGACCCGGCCAACAGCCTGAACCTGCTCAAATTCTTCAAACTGGATCGCCATGGAGAAATCAGTCGCTTCCACCCGCCGCCGGACGCGGTGGCCAAATATTTCCCTTGCGTTTTTGGCTCTTCCCAGGTGGAAAGTTTGCGGGCGTCCTTCAGAAAACTGAAATCCGCCCTGCGCGAATTCGTCAAGGACAAGGAGGCCGCGGCTATGGCGGAGTACGATGCGGTCACGGCGTCGGCGCCGGAGGATTTACTGGAAGAGGTCATGGGAAAATGGCTCGAGAGCTATAGGGCGGAGGTTGAAAACACCCGATCGACGGAGAGTGGATCCGGACATATCGACTCTATGCGCGCCTTTCTTCGCAGGCCAAAGCCGGATCCGGTCAAACAACCTGGCCTGGCGGAAAAATACGCCGCCAAGTCGGGGGAAAACCTTCTGCTGTTATGGGAGCGGGATCCCCGGGCCAAGGCGTTTCTGGCCGCCAATCCCGAAATTTGGGCGTCATGCGCCGCCTTGGCGGCGGGAAGCTTTTCACCGCTCTACTCAACGGTATTGTCCAACCGGGAGGCCC
>JAISYD010000022.1 GCA_031270145.1 Planctomycetota bacterium | reverse complement strand
TCAACCAGGGGAAAATAACCGGCCAGGGGACGCGGGAGGAGCTTTGCCGCCAGGCCGGGAACGCGGGCCGGGTCGGATTCGCCGTCCAGGCCGCCCGGGCCGATTCGGAGATGGCGGTGCGCGCCCTGCCGGGCGTGGGCGAATGCCGGTTCGAGGATGAGCGGGAGGGCGTCTGCCGCTTCCTGCTCAAGGGAGGCGATGAAAGGGGGATCCTTTTCCAGGCCGGCGAGCTGGCCCGGAAAAAAGGCTGGCGGGTGGCGGAACTGGCGGCGGCGGCGTTCTCGCTCGAGGAAACCTTCCTTGCCCTGACCGCCGGCGAAAAACAATAGGAAGAAAAAGGGATCCCAAACCATGAAAAACCTGTGGACGTTGTTCCGGCGGGAGTTTTCCGCCTATTTCACCAATCCGGCCGGCTATATCTTCCTCGCCGCCTTCATCCTCTTCGCCAACCTCTTGGGGCTATTCGTCATCGCCCCCGGCTTTTTCGACTATCCCAGCGCCGACATGCGCAAATACTTCCACGTGGTCGCCGGCATCTCGGCCTTCCTGGTGGCGGCCGTGACCATGCGGCTCTGGGCCGAGGAGCGCAAGGGCAACACCTTTGAAATGCTCCTCACCCTCCCCATGCGGGTCTGGGAACTGGCGATCGGGAAATTCCTCGCCGCCTGGGCCTTCTACGCCGTCGCCCTGGCCCTGACCCTCACCGTACCGCTGATGATGATCGTTTGCGGCGCCGCCGGCCCGGCGGCGGTCGGCGCGCCTTGGTACGGGCTGCTGGATCTGGGAGCAACCGCGTCCGGCTATGCCGGGCTGCTGCTCCTGGGCGGCATGTTCATCGCCTTCGGCCTCTTCGTCTCCGGCCTCTGCTCGGATCAAATCGTCGCCTTTGTGCTGACCGCGCCGGCGCTTTTCTTCACCTATCTGCTGGGGCTCCCATTCGTGGAACAGGCCCTGGATCAGGCGCTGTCCTTCCTGGGAAGCGGGGTCGGGGCGGCGCTGGGCGGCTATGTCGGGGTTTTCATCCATTTCAACAACCTTTCCCGCGGCCTCCTGGATTTTGGGGACGTTCTCTTCTTCGCGGTCTGGATCGCCCTTTTCCTGATCCTGAACTCGCTCTCGCTGGATCGCCGGGGCCGCCGGGGGGCCGACGGCCTGTTCGCCGGCGCCGCCGTCCTGCTGCTGGCCATAGGCGCCGCCGCCAACTGGGTGTTTGCCGAAATATCCTTCCCCCGCGCCGATCTGACCTCGGAGGGCGCCTTCACCGTGTCGGAAATAACTTCCCGCGTCCTTTCCCGACTGCCGGAAAAGCTCCGCATCCGCTACCACGTCACCCCCCGCGACAAAATGCCGGCCGCGCTCCAGGATCTGGAGCGCAACGTGGTGGATCAACTAGACGCCCTGGCGCATGCCTCCGGCGGCAAAACCGCCTATCAGGTGATTTATCGGGACATTTCCGACGAGGACGAGGAGCCCGCGGAGGAGGAGGGCAAGGCCGAGGACGGCGAGGGGCTGGAGCGGAGCCTGTTCAAAAAAATCAAGCCGGTGTCCATCGAGGCGCTGGACGCCGGCAAAGCCTCGGCCCAACTGGTCTATTCGGCGCTGGAGATAACCTATCCGTCAAAGGACAAGGAGCCGGAAATCGTCCCCTGCGTCATGGCCGAGGCACGGCCGCCCGCCGTGGCCGGCCTGGGGGAAATCGAATACCGGGTAACCGCCTACGCCCGCAAAGTCACCCGCGAGCGCCAGCCGGTGGCGGCCATCTACGCCCCGGTTGAAATGCCGGATCCGCAATTGGCCATGCTCTACGCCCAGATGGGCCGACAGTTGGAGGCCCGCGATCCCTGGCCCTACATCGCCTACGGCCTGACCGAATTGGAGGGCTTTTCCTGCAGCCGGGTCATGCTGGACGCCGAGAGCCCCATGCCGGCCGAATACGACCTGCTGGTGGTGGCCGGGCCGGAAAAACTCAACCCCCGCCAGCAATATGAAATCAACCTGGCCCTGGCCAAGGGCAAGCCGGTCATCATCGCGGCCCAGCGCCAGACCATGCGATACGAGCCCGACTACAACCGCATCCGCCGCAACATCCTGAATTTGGATCCGGGCCTGGAAAATATCCTGCCGCCCGGCCTGGGCCTGTCCGACGGAATGCTGATGGCGGAAAAGGGCGCGCCCCTGTCCCTTTCGGTCAGCACGCCCCTCGGCGCCATGGCCATGCCCTTCCCCGCCTGGCCCATGCACACCGAACTGTCGGGCGACGCCCTGGCGGGGCCGCCCGACCTGTTCCGGCAGGTCCCGACCCTCCGCCTGCCCTGGACGTCGCCCCTGGAAATCGACGCCGACGCCCTGAAAAAGGCGGGATTGGACAGCCAGGTGGTGCTACGCTCCAACGCCGGATCCTGGACGAGGAAATTCTCCGGAAGCAACGCCAGGGATTCCGAATTGAAAAAACCGGCCCAGGCGCCGGACCAGCGCTACCCGGTGGCGGCGCTGGTGACCGGGGTCTTTCCGCTCCGCTTCAGCGAGAAGCCTGGCTGGACCAGGGCGGCCTACCCGGGGGCGCCCGGCGGCGACGAAACCGGGCCGGCCGAACCGCTTGACCTTTTCGAGTCCAAACCCGGCAACCTGTTCATCATCGGCAACGCCAGCTTCCTGGATCGCGACCTGCTGCGCTATCCCGAGCTTTCGCTGCTAATGAACGCCGCCGCCCGCCTGGCGATGGACGCCGACGACGAGGCCATTCGGGATCTCAAGGAAAAGGCGGCGGTCATGCGCCTGCTTAGCCCGCTCTCGGACAGCGCCGCCGCCTTTTGGAAGGCGTTGCAGGTGGCGGGCCACGCCGTTTTCCTCACTCTAGCCGGCCTGCTGGTCTGGCGGCTGCGCCTGGCCCGGCGCGGACGCTACCGGAGCGCCGAACCGGGGTAGAGGGGAGCGGCGGAACCTGCCGGAGTGAACCGAAAAACCGATCTTTTGCTCTTGTAACCTCCATATGCGCTTCCGGCAATGAATTTGAGAAACCGAAATTTCAAACGGCTTCGGTACAGAGGAGTTGAAACGACATGAAATTCAAGCATCTCGCCGTCATTGTCTGCGTCCTCCTGGCCTTGGTGCTGGTCGGAACGGCGCTGCGCCGACGGACAACGCCGCCGGCCGACGGAAACCTGGCCGGCCAGGTGGAACTGGTTCAATTGCTGGACGACGGTTTTAGCGAAGAGGCGGTGAACGGGCTGATCCTTTCCCGAAAAGTCGAGGCGCCGCCGGCGGCCGGCGGCGACCCAAGCGATTCCAGGCCGGAAAAGATCCTCAGGGAGGTGCGGCTGAGCCGGAGCGATGGCGGCGAATGGCTGGCGGCAAGCGCCTTCAACGCGCCGGCCAACGCCGCGAAAATCAAGGATTTCCTGGCCAGCCTGCGCGGCTTGCGCGGCGATCTCCAGGCCGAGCAAAAAACCTCTCACGCCGGACTGGGCGTAGACGCCGACGGCTCCCTGCGCCTTGAAATCGCGACCAAGGACGGCAAATCCGCCATCCTCCACGCCGGGGAACGGGCCGGCGGCGTCTACGGGGAGTCATACGTCAGGCGCGAGGGCGAGGACAGGGTGTACCGGGTCAATTTGGATGTGCGCCGCTCCGCCGGGATGTTATCGCCCTCCTCCCCGGCCCCGGCGGCGCGGGACTGGCTGGATCTGGCCCTAAGCGACATCCGGCCGGAAGCCATGCGCCGGGTGACGTTGGAATACCCGGAAGGCAAATTGGTGATGGCTAGGGGCAAGGCGGAAGATGGGGAAGAAAGCGGCGGCGCCTGGAAGCTTGAGGCCGGCGGGGCGGCGGAAAGATTCAAGCCGGATCGCCTGGAAAGCTGGGCCTCCGACGCCGCCGCCCTGAACGCCGAGGACGCGGCCGATCCGACCCTGGCCGACCAGGCCGGGATGGCGGGAGGCGTTTCCTCCCTTGTCGTTTCGGCCGACGGCGGGCCGGATTTCAGCCTCCGCCTTTGGACCAGGGACGACCGGCATTACGCCGTGTCCTCCCTCCGGCCCAACCTGGTTTACAGCGTCACCGAGTCGAGCCGGAGTCGGATTTTCCCGCCTATCGGCGAATTTTTCGCTGAGGAGGCGGCGCCGGACGAAAAGGAGGCCGGGCCGGAACCGGCCGGCGACGCTGGCGGGGATGATTAATCCGCCGCCGGGACGCCGGTTTTCGCTTCCATAAAAACGCGGTTGCCGGTTTAATTGCGTTTCCGGGGGCGTTCCTGCCCGCGAAGATGGAGGCAAGCATGTACATCGTCACCGGCGGCGCCGGATTCATCGGCAGCGCCATGGTCTGGAAGCTCAACCGCATGGGGGTTGACGACATTTGGATTGTCGACCGCCTGCGTCAAGGCGAAAAGTGGAAAAACATCCAGGGTCTGCGCTTCAGGGAAATCATCCCGCCGGATCAGTTCGCCGAAAACGTCAGGCGCGGGGGCGGGCTGCCCGGGGACGCCGAAGCGCTGATCCATCTCGGCGCCTGCTCCTCCACCACCGAAACCGACGCCGACTACCTGCTGGACAACAACTTCCGCTATGCCCGGGATCTGGCCGAGGCCGCCCTGGCCCGGGACGTCCGCCTCGTCCACGCCTCCTCGGCCGCGGTTTACGGCGGCGGCGAGCTTGGCTACGAGGACGGGTCTGGCAACCTTCCCCGCCTACGCCCGCTTAACATGTACGGCCTTTCGAAGCTCATGTTCGACCGTTGGGCGGCCGCCGGCGGCGCGCTGGGGCGGCTGACGAGCCTGCGCTTCTTCAACGTCTACGGGCCGAACGAATACCACAAGGGCGAAATGGCCTCGCTGATCTGCCGCTCCTACCGCCAGGTGGCGGCCGGCGGCCCGATGACGCTGTTCAAGTCGCACCGCCCCGACTGCGCCGACGGCGAGCAAAAGCGCGACTTCGTTTACGTCAAGGACGTGGTGGACGTCATCTGGTGGCTCCTGGAGAACCCTGGCGCCGTCGGCATCCTGAACGTCGGCTCCGGGGCGGAGGAAACCTGGAACCAATTGGCGTTGGCGCTGTTCGCCGCGGTCGGGCGCGCACCCGACATCCGCTACGCCGACATGCCGGAAAACCTCCGCGGCAAATATCAATACCACACCCGGGCCGACATCGGCCGCCTGAGGGCCGCCGGCTACCGCGGCGCTTTCCGCCCATTGGCGGAGGGGGCGCGGGACTATGTGGCGCGCCACCTGGCCCAACCCAACCCCCACATTGACAACGACGCCTGAGCAGGCCGGCCGGCGGCGGGGACGGGAGTGAAATGCCGAAAAGAAATCGCCAGGCCGTTGCCGAGGTCGAGCGCCTGAAAACCCTGGCCGCCCGGAGCAACGCGGAGCGCCGGATCGAGTCGCGGCGCCACAACTGGCTTTACGGCGCCAGCGTCCTGGCTTGGGCCGCCCTGGCCGCCCTGCCCTCCATATATATCGGAACCCCCGTGCCCTACATGGTCGGCTCCACCGCCGATTTCGACATCCACAGCCGGATCGACTTCACCTGGCGCGACGCCCTGGCCGAAGCCCAGGCCCTGCGCAACCTCGACGCGACCTACGCCCGGCGCTACCGCGAGGAGCCGCTCGCCCAGTGGGCGGCAGAGACCCACATTCCGGTCGATCAATTCCTGATCCGCGCCGCCGCCGCCAGCAACTTGGCGGACGTCGCGCAGGCGGCCAAGGAGTTGAACATCCCGGCCACCGACGAGCAGATCGCCGTCTTCTGGCACGGCGCCGCCGTGGCCAAGAACGATCCCAACCATTACCTGGTGTCGCCGCTGAAGGAAATCCTTGACAACGAAATCTACCCCCGCGGCGTCATCGATCCCCGGCGCTTCGAATTGGAGCGCGGACGCACCATCCAAATCATGCGGGGCGACTCGGCCGTCCCCGTCATGGTGGGCGGGGAGCGCGGCCCGACCCCGCCAGCCCGGTTGTCGGAGACGCTGGAGCGGCGGTTGCGCCTGCGGCTGTCGGCCTGGATACCTGACAACTTCAAGGCCGCCCTCCACGAGGTGATCATGAAGCGCCTCAAGCCCAACCTGATCTATGACGAGGCCCTTTCCCTCGCCGGGCTGGAGGAACTGCGCCAGGAGCTCATTTCCCGGACCAGGACCATCAGCCGCGACGAAATCATGATCCCTCGCGGCAACGCCGTCACCATCGACCGCCTCGCCATGCTCCAGGAGGAGAATCGGGTCTTCCTGGAAGCGCAAGGCTGGCGGCCAGCCGCCATCCGCCTCGTCGGCAACTACCTCTTTTTCGCCGCCGTCGCCCTGTCGCTGGTCATATTTTTCAAGACGGCCGGCCGGGCGAGCGCCGGGGCCGGCGGCCCGTCCCGCTTCCCCACCATCGCCGTCATGTGCCTGCTCATCGTCTGGTCCGGCTACCTGCTGCTCAGCTATGACATCCCCGGCACCGTGCTGCCGATAGGGCTGGCCCTGGGCATCACGGTGCTGGGGATCAACGCCCGGAACGCCATCCTTATGACCGCCGTCGCGTCGCTGTGCGGCATGATCCTATTCAACGGCCGCTCCGACATCATGATCGGGCATCTGGCGGCCGGCCTGTTCTTCACCGCCTCCGCCGCCCGCTGCCGCCGGCGCATGACCATGCTGATCGTCTCCGGCGTCTCGGGCCTAATCGGAGCGCTATCCTTCATGGCCTGGAATTTCGCCCGGGGGGATTTGCAGAACCTCGCCGACCTGATCGCCGCCTGGCCCCTGACGCTCGACGACAGCCTGGCCCCGCTGATCGCCGCCCTGGGATTGATCCTGAACTGGCTGATTTGCGGCATACTGGTCATCATCCTCATTCCGCTGATGGAGCGCCGCTTCGGCGTCACCACCCGAATCACCATGCAGGATCTGCTGAGCCGGAACCATCCGCTCCTGAAGCGGTTGGTGGTCGAGGCGCCCGGGACCTTCAACCACTGTACCATCGTGGCCACCCTGGCCGAGGCCGCCGCCGCCGCCATTGGCGCCGACGCGCTAATGACCCGGATCGGCGGAATGTTCCACGACATCGGCAAACTGGTCAAACCCGAATACTTCACCGAAAACGAGGCCGGAGTAAGCCTGCACGACCGCCTGTCCCCAAGCATGAGCGCGCTCCTGATCATCAACCACGTCCGGGACGGCGCTGAAATGGCTAGGGCGCTTGGCATGCCCTCCATTGTCGCCGACATGGTGTTGCAGCACCACGGCAACAGCCTAGTGAGCTTTTTCCACCACCGGGCCTGCCAACAGGCCGGCGGAGCGGCGGTGGCGCGGGACGCCTTCACCTATCCCGGCCCCATACCGCAAACCCGCGAAGCCGGCATCCTGATGATCGCCGACTCCATTGAGGCGGCGGCCAGAAGCCTGGACAGCACCTCCCCGGCGCATTTGCGGGAATTGCTCTCCCGGCTGATCCGGGATCGCCTGATCGACGGCCAGTTCGAGGATTCCGGCCTGACCATGCGCCAGTTGAAGCAAATAGAGGACACGCTTTTCCGGATGCTGACGAGCATGTTCCACACCCGGGTGAAGTATCCGAACCGGGCCGGGAAGGACGGGAAGGCGGAGCGAAGGACATGAGCCGGGCCAAGCCGCTCCTGACCTTGCGCCTCCGCGACAATTCGTCCGGACCGGCGGAGCCGGAACTGGCCGGGCTTTTGGCCGGGCTGCTTGATTTCGCCTATCGGCGGGAGCGGCGGGAGCCGGCCTGCCTGGATTTGCTGTTGGCCGACGACGCCGAGATGGCGCGGCTGAATCGGCGCCACCTGGGGCGGGACGAACCCACCGACGTCCTTGCCTTCGAAGACGGCGATTGCGACGAGGACGGGGAGGGGAAGACGCATTTGGGCGACGTGGCGATCGGAGCGGAGACGGCCAGGCGCCTGGCGGCCGGGCGCGGCGTCAAGCCAATCGACGAGCTGGCGTTCTACGCCTTGCACGGCCTGCTGCATCTGCTTGGCCGGATCGACGGCGGCGGCGGCGACCGCGCCGCCATGCTGCGGGAGCAACTCGACCTGATGCGGGAATATGGCATCGGGGTCTCGGAAGACATGCTTTAGGACAGGAAAGGACAACGCCGATCCATGTCGGAGCACTCCGTACCCCTGTGGCTGGACTTCGTCATCCTGGGTTTCCTGGCCGGGATGAATTTCCTCAGCGCCGCCTATGGCTCGGCGCTCTTGGGCGCCAGCCGCTCCCGCATCAAGCGGGCCCTGGAGCAAGGGAGCCCGACCGCCCCGGCCTTCCTCGCCCGGGCGGCCGGGGACGACCCCACCATCCTCATGCGGGTGGATTTCCTTTATGTCTTTTCCACCATCGGCTTCACCTGTTGGGGGCTGTGGGAGGCGTACCAGTTGGGTGGGACCCTGTCGCTCGCCAGCTATTTCCGCGGGGCGGCGCTGTTCCTGCTGATCCTTTTCCTCATACGCATGGCGGCGAGCCTAACCGGAGATCATTTCCGGGAGCGGTTGGTGCTGGGCGCGGCCCTCCCCATGGCGGCCCTTTCCACCCCCTTCCTCCCCCTGGTCTGGCTAGCCTTGGCGGCGCTCCGGGTTTTCGCCCGGGCGGCCGGCGTCGCCGATGCCGACCTGGAGGAGGATCGCGAGGCCGAGGTGATTGACGCCATTTCGGACGGCCAGTTGGACGGGGTGGTGGAGAACGGCCAGAAGGAAATGATCGAGGGGATTATTGATTTCAAGGACGCCGACGTGGCCGACATCATCGTCCCCCGCACCGAGATGACCAGCGTCGACGTGGACGCCACCCTTTCCGAGGCCGTGGCCATCGGCATGGCGCGGGGCTTATCGCGCCTGCCCGCCTATCGGGACAACCGCGACAACATAGTCGGCATCTTCTACCTCCGCGACGCCCTGCGCTATTGGGACAAGCCGGAGTCCGAGCGTCCGCCCCTGGCCGACCTGGTTCGTCCGCCCCTGTTCGTCCCCGAGACCAAACTCATCCCCGAGCTCCTGGCCGAGATGCGCCGGGGCGAGGCCCATCTGGCGGTGGTGTTGGATGAATACGGCGGCACCGCCGGCCTGGTCACCATGGAAGACGTGCTTGAGGAAATCGTCGGCGACATCCAGGACGAATACGACGCCAAAACCCGAAACGCCGACGGCAAATTGCGCCGACTGGACGACAACTCCCTCCTGGCGGATGGCGGGGCCCACGTGGCGGAAATCAACAAGATGCTGGGCGAGGTCATCATCCCGGAGGACGACGATTACGAAACCGCCGCCGGCTTCGTCCTGGACAACCTCGGCCACATCCCGAAGGCGGGCGAAAGCTTCGTCTACGAGGACAAGTTGCTGGCGCGGGTGCTCCAGGCCGATGATCGGCGGGTGCGGCGCGTCCGGTTCCAGTTCAATCCCGAAAACGGAGGACGGGAGGCGACCTGAGGGCGGACTCGCGCCCCTGGGCGACCTTCCCCCCTCCGCTTGGAGGCGCCAAGCCGGCGGCGGCGAAAACGACGTCCCAGTCCTCGTCGCACCAGGCTAGGGTCCCGGCCGCCACGCCGGCCGGCAACAGCAACAGGCCCAGCAGGGGAATGGCGAAACATATCTGCATGGATAGGCCAAGGCCGAGGATTTTCCAGAAATGCCGGCCAAGCGCCAGTCGCTTGTGGCGCAGGCGAAAAAAATTCCTGGCCATGGGCACGTCGAAAAAGGCGAAGCCGGCGAACCAGCCGCTCACCAAAAGCAAGGGGAGGAAGCCGACCACCGGGACCAGGAGGAACGGCAACGTCAACAACACGGCTAATAATTGCAGGAAAAGATTCAGCAGCGAATGGCAGACGTTCCGGAGCGCCGGCCCGAGGACGGCGGCCGATTCCGGCCCCGGCCGGCCGCTTCGAGCCGCCTCCACCCTCTCCGACAGCAGATCGTTGAAGGGCGAGGCCAGCGCCATGCCCACGCCGGTGAAGGTGGCGAAAGCCGCGGCCAGAGCCAGCATGGCGCCCGCCAGCTTCCACAGCCAATCCAAATGGTTGACCGCTCCGGCCAGCCAACGCCCGAGCGGCCCCCAGAAGTCCCAAACCGCCGGCTCAAAGCGCCAGTTCCAAAGCAGGTAGACGAATAATCCGAACGCCAGCGCGTATAACGCCAAGTTGACCGCCAGCGGCAGAACGGCGTACCGCTTCAGCCCCCGGCGGACGAGGATGAAGGCCGCGCCCCGGACCGGCAGCCAGAAACCGCGGAGCAGGCCGACCAGCCGCGGCTCGGGAGTGCGGGCGGCGTTCCCCATGCCGGCTCAGTCCCGGGCCATGACTTTGAAGTCCATGTCGTTGAAGGCGAAAATGCAGTCCGCCATTTCCAGGGTGCAGAGATAGGTCAAATCGATGCGGTCGTTGTCAATTTGCCGCATAAGCTCATTGGCCCGGGCGGCGTGGACGGTGATCCTGAGCTCCGAATAGCGCACCGCCTGCCCGGTCTCGATCAGGAAGCCCCAGTCGGACGATATGGCCAGGAACAACTCCCGCACCGCCTGGTTGAGGGCCCGGATCAGCAGGGGATGCTCGGTGTTCTTGTGGCGGGTGGCCATGTCGGTCAAGCGCTGTCCCAAGCGGTACATATGGCGGTACACCCAGCAATTTGGCTGATAGCTGCGGCCGTCCACCCAGGTCTGGAAATAGTCCTTCTTGCCCCAGGAGCTGGCGCCCGGCATCATGGCCTGGTGGCTTTTGTGCTCGCCCAGGTATTCGGAGGGCGTGACCGGGCGTACCTCCTGCTGATCGAAAAGGAGCTTGCGGAGGACCGATTCGATCCACATCGGCCCCTCCTCCCACCAATGCCCGAACAATTCGGCGTCGTAGGCCGAGACGACCATCGATTTGCGGCCGGTGGCGCCAAGAACATGGTTGGCCTTGGCCCCGCGGTAATAGGCGAACTGGCCGGCCTGCTCGTTGACCGTGCCCTCGGCCCACATGGGATTGTAGTAGTCCTTTTCGCCCAGGTTGCCGCCCTTCTTGGTGATCCGGTAGTATTTGATGCCGGTGTTGCGGCGGACATTGGCGGTGTGGAAATAGTCGGGCAGATAGTCCCAGTCGGCCTCGTAACCGAGATCGCGGTACCATTCCTTGTAGTTGGGATGGCCGGGATAGCCGCCGTCGCGGGACCAGACCGAGGCGCGGGTCTCCTCGTCGATGCCGAAAAAAGCGACGCCGGCCGGGGAAATGACCGGCGCGTCGGTGCCGAAGAAGGAGCGGGTGTCCCCCTCGGTGATGCCGTTCGAATTGACCAGGGTCCACTTGACGCCGGCCTCGGCTAGGCATTTGTCCACGCCGGGGGTGAAGGCGTTTTCCGGCAGCCAAAAGCCCCGGGGCGGACGGCCGAAGACGCGCTCGTACTGCCTGACGCCGGTGAGTATCTCGCCCCGGACCAATTCGGGCAGGTGCTTGAAGAGCGGCAGCACCATGTGGGTGGCGGCGCAGGTGATGACCTCGATCTTGCCCATGTCCTGGAAGTCGCGGTAGCCCCGGGTTAGATCGCCGTCATAGGCGTCGAATACGGTCTTGGCGATCCAGAAGCGGTGCAGGGTCTGCTCGATGGCGTTGTACCAGGGCTTGCCCCTGGAGTTGTCGCGCTCGCGGGTGGCCAGGGCGATGCATTCGTCGATGTGCCGGGCGACCCGCCGCTTGAGGAGCGGCGTTTGCATCATCGAAAGGAGCG
>JAISYD010000353.1 GCA_031270145.1 Planctomycetota bacterium | reverse complement strand
CCCCTGGCGCACCGGATTGCCGACGGGGAGCTGCGCATCCGGCTGGAGGATTTGCAGGCGGGGGGGTGGCGCTTCCGGCCTTGAGGCGGTTGCCGGGGAATGGGAGGGAAGGCATGTTTTTCCGGATAGTCCTGGGCGGCGCGCTGGGCCAGCGCGGCAAGCTTCTGCTTATCGCCATGACCATGGCCCTGGGCGTGTCGCTCGCCACCGCCATGCTGAACGTCATGTTCGACGTGGGCGACAAAGTCAACCAGGAGCTGAAGACCTACGGCGCCAACCTCAAGGTCATCCCCCGTTCCGCCGCCTTTCTGGGCTATCTCTACGGCTTGGAGGACGGCGCCGGGGTGAACGACAAATTCCTCCGCGAGGACGAGCTGCCCCGCTTGAAGACCATTTTTTGGGCCTATAACATTGTCGATTTCGCCCCCTATCTCGAAGCTCCGGTGAAGGCGTCCGGCCCGGGAAGGGAGCTGGAGGTCAAGGCCGTGGGTACCTGGTTTTCCAAAAACCTGGAACTGCCGACCGGCGAGAGCGTCGTCGTCGGCATGCGCGGCCTCAAGCCCTGGTGGACGATGCTGGGCGTCTGGCCCGGGGACGCCGCGGACGGCGGCGCGGCCCTGGGCCGTTCCCTCGCCCTCGGCCTGGGCCTGAAGCCGGGCGATTCCCTGGCCCTGACCGGCCCGGACGGCGTCCGCCGCTCCTTGCCGGTGCGGGGCGTCTTCGACAGCGGCGGCGAGGAGGACGGCTTCCTCTATCTGCCGCTGGCGCTGGTTCAGGAGATGGCCGGCCGGCCCGGTTTGGTGCAGAGCCTGGACGTGAGCGCCCTCACCACCCCGGAAAACGAGCTGGCCCGGCGCGCCGCCCGCAGTCCCGCCAGCCTCTCGGCCAAGGAGTGGGAAACCTGGTACTGCACCGCCTACATCAGTTCCATCGCCTACCAGATCGAGGAGGCGCTGACCGACGCGCGCGCCAAGCCGGTGCTGCGGGTTTCCGAATCGGAGGGGGCGATCCTGGGAAAGGTCGAATTGCTGATGACCCTGCTCACCCTGCTCAGCCTGTCCTGCACTTTCCTGGCCCTGTCGAACCTGGTTACCGCCGGCGTCATGGAGCGGAGCCGGGAGATCGGGCTGCTCAAGGCCCTCGGGGCCGCCGGCCTCGACGTCATGGCCCTGATCCTGGCCGAGATTGTCCTGACCGCCCTGGCCGGTTCGCTTGCCGGATACGGTCTGGGGCTGTTTTTTTCCCGCCTCGTCGGCCAGGCGGTTTTCGGGACCGCCATATCGGTCAATCCGGCGGTGGTGCCGCTGGTCGCGGCCCTGGTGCTGGTGGTGGCGGGACTGGGTTCCCTGCCGGCCGTCCGCTTGCTGATCGGGATCAACCCGGCCCGGGTGCTGCATGAAAGATAAAAAGGCGACGCCCGGGGAAATGGCGCGGCGGCGCCTGGCGTTTTTCGCCGGCCTCGTCCTCAAGGCCCTGGCCCGCCGGCGTTCCCGCCTGCTCACGGCGCTCCTGGCCATCGGCATCGGTTCCACCGTGCTGTCCGGCATGCTCGCCGTCTATCTTGACATGCCGAGGCAGTTGGAGCGGGAATTCCGCTCCTACGGCGCCAACCTCATCCTGGCCCCGGCCGGGGATCTGGGGATCATGTCGCTGGACGCCGCCGAGGAGGCGGCCGAATACCTGCCGCCGGACAAGCTGATCGGCGCCACCCCCTACCGTTACGAGCCCCTTTCCATCAACCGCCAGCATTTCACCGGCGCTGGCGTGCGCTTTTCCCAGGCGCGGAAGACCAGCCCCTACTGGCGGGTGGAGGGCGAGTGGCCGCGGCGGGTCGACGAAATCCTCATCGGCGCCGACATCGCCCGATTCACCGGCATCGCCCCGGGGACCATGGCCCGCGTCTCTGGCCGCGCCCGCGACGGCTCGCCGGCCGCCATGGACATGATCGTGAGCGGCGTCCTGACCTCCGGCGGGAGCGAGGACGGCGTCGTCTTCATGGAGCTTTCCTCGCTTGAGCGCCTGCTGGGCGGCGCCGGCGAGGTCAGTTTGGTGGAGATAAGCGTGTCCGGATCGGAGGACGAGCTCAAGGCGATGGTCGGGGAGATCGAGGCAAACGTGTCCGGGCTGGTTCCCCGGCTGGTGCGCCGGCTCGCCCATTCGGAGGCGGCGGTGCTCGGCAAGCTGCGCTTCCTGACCTTCCTGGTGACGGCGGTGGTGATGGGGCTGATCCTGATTTGCGTCGCCACCACCATGATGACGGCGGTCATGGAGCGCCGCCGGGAAATCGGCCTCAAGAAGGCTCTTGGCGCCGACAGTTCCGCCATCGTCTGCGAGTTCCTGGGCGAGGGGGCGGCGCTGGGACTGGCCGGCGGCCTTTTGGGGTCGTTCGGCGGCTACTTTTTCGCGCAGATTGTCGGGGTCGGCGTCTTCGTTCGGAATTTGGATTTCAGTTTCGCCGCCGCGCTCATCACGGCGGCCGCCGCCACCGGGATCGCCGTCCTCGCCAGCCTGCTTCCGGTGCTGCGGGCGGCGGAGGTGGAGCCGGCCCTGGTTTTGCGCGGCGAATAGCCGGGCGGCTGAATGGAGAAGGCATGGGCATTCTGGAGTTTCACGACGTCGGCATGGACTACGGGCAGGTCAAGGCGCTCCAGCACGTCGATCTGGCGGTGGAAAGCGGCGAATGGCTGTCCATCATGGGTCCGTCCGGCTCGGGCAAGACCACGCTGATGAACATCATCGGCTGCATGGATCGGGCGACCAGCGGCAGGGTCGTTCTTGACGGCGAGGATCTCTCGAAACTGGGATCGCGGGGCCTCACCGCCATCCGCCGCGACAAGGTCGGCCTCATCTTCCAGCAATTCCACCTGGCGGCCTACCTCACCGCCCTCGAGAACGTCGTCCTGGCCCAGTATTACCATAGCCTGCCGGATCGGGACGAGGCGCTGGCGGCGCTGGATCGGGTCGGTCTGGCGGATCGCGCCAGGCATCTGCCCGGCCAGCTTTCCGGCGGCGAGCAGCAGCGGGTCTGCATCGCCCGCGCCCTGATCAACCATCCGAAAATACTCCTCGCCGACGAGCCCACCGGCAACCTTGACGAGGCCAACGAAAAGCTGGTCATGGATATTTTGCGGCGGCTCCACGCCGAGGGGGGCACCATCGTCACCGTCACCCACTCGCGGGCGGTCGGCCGCCAGGCCGACCGCATCCTCATGCTCGAACACGGCCGCGTGGCCAGGACCGTCCCCGGCGGGGAGCATCAGCATCAGCATCACCATCGCCATCACCCGCTCGCGGGCGATCCGCCGCCGGCCGAAGGGTGACGCCGTCGTCGCCGTCGCCCGCCCGCGTCGCGAATGTCCGCCGTTTTCACAACCGCCTTCCGGCCAGGGCGGCGGAAACGAATTGGACCGTCTCGAGCAGATTGCGATCCAGCTTGGCCAGGGCCCGCTCCCGCGGGTCGGGCGGGATTTCGTAAAAAGCCTCGGCCAGGCTGCCGGCGATGGCGGCGATGGTGTCGCTGTCCCCGCCGATTGAAATGGCGAGTTTGATCACGTCCTCGAAATCCCCGCCCTCGAGGAAGGCCATGATGGCCTGGGGTACCGAGCCCTCGCAACTCACGTCAAACCCGTATGTCGGGCGGATGGCGTCCAAGGTGAAATTCATGTCGTAACGCCGTCCGGCGCATTGGCGGATCGCCTCCTTGCCCTCTCCGCTCCGCAAGCGGTATATGCACTCGGCCACAACCTCGGCGCCCTTGAGGCCATGCGGGTGGTTATGGGTTATTTTGGCGGAGAGGTTCGCCAGCAGCCTGGCCTCCGCGAGCGAATCCGCGTACCAGCCGGCGAAGGAGACCCGCATGGCCGAGCCGTTGCCCCAGCTATTGTAGGGCTCGAGGGAATCGCTTGAGAACCAGCGCGCGAAGCTCCCGCCGTATCCGGCGTGGGGATAGGCCCGGGCGAATTTTTTCACCGACAGGGCGATCTCCCGCTCCAGCGTTCCGCGCGCCGCGTTGACGGCGTCGCCGGCCGCTTCCCCGCCGTTCGCCGGATTGGGAGACAGGTCTTCGCGCCTGATTTTGCCCATGCCGCTCAGCAGCCCCATCGCCACCGCATAGGTCAAAACCGTGTCGTCGGTGAACCGATCGCCGTCGCCGATCAGGACGGCGGG
>JAISYD010000349.1 GCA_031270145.1 Planctomycetota bacterium | reverse complement strand
CGCCTGGCGCCGCTGAATCCGGCCTTCGTCTCCGTAACCTGCGGCGCGGCCGGCGGCACCCGGGAGCTGACCCGCGATTTGGTCCTGGCCATACAGGAGCGCTACGATTTCGCGGTGCTGGCCCACATCACCGCCACCGGTCACAGCCGGGACGATCTGGCCGAAATGGCGGCCGACTACCGCCGCCGGGGCATAATGAATTTCCTTGCCCTCCGGGGGGATCCGCCGCGCGACCGGCCGGATTGGCGGCCGCCGGCCAACCAGCCGCCGCACGCCATAGACGTGGTTAAAATCATCCGCGCCGTCGTACCCGATGCCTCGATAGGCGTGGCCGGCTACCCCGATACGCATCCGGAGGCGGCCGACGCCGGAAACGATCTCGGCCGGCTGGCGGAAAAGGTGGCGGCCGGGGCGGATTTCGTCATAACCCAGCTTTTTTTCGACAATGAAAGGTATTTCGACTTTGTCGGCCGGGCCAGGAAAGCCGGCGTCCACGTCCCCATCCTGCCCGGCATCATGCCGATCATCAAGGCGGATCAGGTGAAACGTTTCCGCGAGTTGTGCGGAGTCGAGGTCCCCCCCCAGCTAGCCGGCTTCCTGTCCGACGCCGGCGAAGTCGACAATCGGGGGGGCGGCGTATCCTACGCGGCGGCGCAAATAATCGATTTGCTGCGCCGCGGCGCCAGCGGCATCCATCTCTACACCCTGAATCAGTCGCGGGCTTCGCACACCTTGTGCCGGATAGCCAGGAGTCTGGGCTGGTGAGGCGGGCGCGGGGTTGACGCGGATTAGCGGAACATCTATAATCATTTGAGGATACGCGTTATTTATTTTCAGCCGCGATCCCGCATAAAAACAAGGAACGCCGAACCGAATCGAGGCATCATTGAACAGCGCCGCGGCGATAGCCCGCTTGGAGCAAGCATCATCCCTGGCGGCCAAATGCCGCCTCTGCCCGCGCCGTTGCGGCGTCAACCGCATGCGAGGCGAGATTGGCGCCTGTGGAGCCGGACGCCATGCCAGATTGTTCATGGAATATGTCCACTGGGCGGAAGACGCGGACATCGTCCCCGCCCAAACGCTCTATCTGACCGGCTGCAACCTGTCCTGCCGGTTCTGCCAAACCGCCGATGAGCGAGCGCGCCTGCCCTCGGCCAGACTCGACAGCAAACTATTCGCCGGCATCCTGGCCCGGGGAAAGGCGGCCGGCGCCAGGACGGTGAACATCCTGGGGGGAGAGCCTACCGTCAATTTGCCGGCCCTGCTGGAAATATTCGCTGAGACGGGCGATTTTCCCGGGCTGGTCTGGAACAGCAACCTTTACGGCACAGCCGAAGCGTTCGCGCTGCTGGACGGCATCGTGGACATCTATATGGGAGACATCAAGTTCGGCAACTCGGCCTGCGCCAAAAAATTGGCCGGCGCGGCAGATGCCGGCGAGGCGGCGGCGGAAAGGGCGATGGAAATTTTTGCCCGTTCCCCCGAGGCGTTGATTGTCAGGCATTTGCTTTTGCCCGGGCATTTCGCGTGCTGCGCCGAACCGGTGCTGCGCTGGATCGCTTGCCATCTGCCGGGTGTCCGGGTCAGTCTTAAAACCGTATATATGCCGCCGCGCGACCTGGCGGAGAGGCAACCGGAAAAGCGTTTCCTGACGCCGGAGGAAACCAGCCGGGCGAACCGATTGGCGCTGAGCCTTGGCCTGCGCCTGACCCGAGACGCGGCTTCGCCGCCGCCGGGCGGCGACGAAACCGGGAATACCCCGGGAATCGAACCGACGGCGTTCGAGACGATAATCGCCTCCGACGGCGCCGTATATCTAAGACATGTGACGCGGGAGGCGTCGGAAATGTTGAGGGCGGCCGTCGGCGGCCCTTACTGAAACGAAACCCAGCCCAAACCGTCCGCAGAGCGCAACCGCGGTGGGGAAAGCAATCCGGGACACGGGAGGAGATACGCCGCCTTGGCCGCCAACGACGCGAGACAGCAGAAGTTCAATATCGAGGTATTGATCCGTTCCCGCTATCCCATCATCTATGTGGTAACCTGGGAGGAAAAGCGGGTTATCGACGCCCTGGCCGAGATTGGCGGCCGCCTGGGCAAAAAGATCTACACCTGGTCCTGCCTGACCGGCCTGATCAACCACGGCTTAGCCGGGCATCCCTCCCCGAAGGCTGGCAACAGCGCCTCCAGGGATCCGATCACGGCCCTGAAGGACGCGGCGGAGTTCAAGGAATCCGCCCTTTTCGTGTTCAAGGACTTCCATCCCTTCCTGGCTTGCAACAATATGGCGATAATACGCGGCCTGCGCGAGATTGCCCAGGATTTCACTACCTCCTTCAAAACCGTCATTCTGCTCGGGCCGCTCCTCAATCTGCCGCCAGATCTGGAAAAAGACGTCACGGTGGTGGATTTTCCCCTGCCGGGCACGGCCGAACTAAACGCGCTCCTGGAAAACGCCGCCCGCGAACTGGCCGCCAATCCAAAACTCCGGCTCGACCTTTCCGGCGACGCCCGCGAGGAAATACTCAAGGCCGCCCAGGGCCTAACGTTGGCCGAGGCCGAATCGGTGTTCGCCAAGTCGCTGGTGGTGCACGGCCGTCTCGGAGTGGAGCAAATACCCGACATATTGGCGGAAAAACGCCAGATCATCCGCAAAAGCGGGTTGCTGGACTATTGCGACGCCGAGGTGCGGTTGGCCGACGTGGGGGGACTGGAAAACCTGAAAGACTGGCTGGTGAAACGCAAGCTCGCCTTTTCCGACAAGGCCCAAGGCTTCGGCCTGCCGCCGCCCCGGGGCGTCCTGATACTGGGAGTGCAGGGTTGCGGCAAAAGCCTGTGCGCCAAGGCGGTGTCGGCGCTGTGGAACCTTCCGCTTCTCCGACTCGACATCGGCAGAATTTTCAATTCGCTGGTCGGCGGCTCGGAGGAAAACATCCGCCGCGCCATTTCCATCGCCGAGGGGGTGGCGCCGTGCATCCTATGGGTGGATGAAATCGACAAGGCCTTCGGCGGCATGGGCGGCTCCTCTACCGACAGCGGTACCTCGCAGCGGGTGTTGGGCTCGTTCCTGACCTGGCTGGCGGAGAAGCGCTCGTCCGTATTCGTCGCCGCCACCGCCAACAATGTGGCCAGCCTGCCGCCCGAGCTGCTCCGCAAGGGCCGCTTCGACGAGATATTCTTCGTCGATCTCCCGGACGACGGGGAGAGGAGAAACATCATTTCCATCCATCTCCAGCGGCGCGGACGGCAACCGGGCAACTTCGATTTGTCCGGCCTGGCCGGGGCGGCGGCCGGCTTCAGCGGGGCGGAGATGGAGCAGGCGGTGGTCGCCGGCATGTTCGACGCCTTCTATGACGGCGGCCGCGAAGTGGCGACGCCGGACATCCTGCGCGCCATAATCGACACGGTGCCGCTATCGCGGACCATGGAGGAGGAAATCGAGCGGCTACGCAACTGGTGCCAGACCCGCGCCCGGCCGGCCTCGTCCCCGGAGCGGGAAGCGATGGCCGCGTCCCGCCTGGCGGATCTGCCCTATGTGGAAGGAGAATTGCTGTGAGCTGCTGCATTTTGACGCTTGTCGCGCTGCCCGCCGGCCTCAACCTGCTTAGCGGAATCATGGCCTCGGCCATTTCCATGGCGGCGCTGTCCATGAACCTGGAACCGGACGAAAGCGCCGCGGTAACCGACGACCAGAATAACCGCGTCGACCTGTGCGTGGACAACGCGGCCGAAGTGTCGTCCGGATTAAGCGCCGGGCAATCCGTGAGCTTCTCCGGCAAGGGGGTGCGGGTGACCTTTTACCTGGACGCGGAAAACCACACGGCGGTCCGGGTCGAGGGAAAGGGCTCGAAGGCGGAACTCCGCGCCATCGGCGACGCCATAAGCAAAAAGCTGGTGCAGCAATACGCCTACCACCGGCTAGTCGGCGAAATGCGAGTCCGCGGCATGAACGTTGTGGATGAGACGGTGGAAGCGGACGGCACGGTGCGCCTGCGGGTGCGGGTGTTCCAGGGCTGACGCGGCAATCGGAAAGGCATGTTTATGGAAACGCACGAATTCGACATCGCGATAAATCCCGACGGGACGGTGCGCGTCCTGGTCCAAGGGAC
>JAISYD010000288.1 GCA_031270145.1 Planctomycetota bacterium | reverse complement strand
CTCGTCATGCCGGGCAAGTTCATGAAAATGTCCCTGGTCGCGCTCACCACGACCTCCTCCGCCATCACCCTGCCCACCAAGATGGAGGACACGGTGACCAAGTTCGGGGTCAGCCGCCGCGTTTCGGACTTTGTCGGCCCGCTCGCCATGACGATGAACTCCTCCGGCGCCGCCCTTTGCTATGTGGTCATGACGCTTTTCCTGGCCCAGTCCGCCGGCATCACGATGAGCACGTACCAGTTGGTCATGGCCGTCGTCCTTTCCTGCCTGTTGTGCATGGGGACCATCACCGTCCCCGGCGGGTCGGTGGTGGTCTGCACTTTCCTTGCCGCCTCCCTGGGCCTGCCGCCGGACTCCATCGCCCTGATGCTGGGCGTCGACTGGTTCGCCGGCATGTTCCGCACCCTGCTCAACGTCGACGCCGACGTCATAGTGGCCATGCTGGTGGCCAACGTCGAGGGCGAATTGGATCGGGATGTGTACAATGGGAGAAAGGAAGTCGAATACGTGTGATTGGGGCGGGACGGCCCGGTATTTTCCCGAAGGGGAAGTTGGCGTCCCGCAAAGCGTCAGGCCGAAGGCGGAGTGGAATTTCCATGCTCGCCGGCATCGGGGATGCCGGCGGGCGTGGCCTCGTCCGCCGGCAGGCGGAGCGTGAAGGTGCAGCCGGCCCCAAGGTCGCTGGCCAATTCCACGCCTCCGCCCTGGGCCATGGCGATGTGCCTGGCCAGGGCCAGCCCGAGGCCGGACCCCTCGCCGAGTCTCCCGGCGCCGTTGACTCGGTAGAAACGCTCGAAAACGCGGGATTGGTGCCGCGGGGCGATTCCCGGACCCTGATCCGACACTGCTATTTCCACGTCTTTTCCCCGCCGGGCGGCGGATAGGGAAATCCTGCCGCCCGACGGGCCGTATTTCACCGCGTTGTCAACCAGGTTGACCAGCGCGTGCAGGACCAGGCGGCGATCCATGTAGGCGGTCAAAGCGGGATCGCAGGCGGTTTGCCAGACCGCCCCCCGCGCCTCGGCGGTTTCCCGGCAGAGTTCCAAGGCTTCCTCGATGACCGGCAATACCAGGCAATGAATGGGTTTCGCCTTTTCCCCGGATTCCATGCCGGACAGGAGCAGCAGGTTGTTTATGATGCCCCCCAGCCGCCTGGTGTTTTTCATGGCCATGGCCAGAAATTGGCCGGCCTCGTCGCCGGGCGGCCCGTCCTGGAGGGTCTCCAGGCAGCTTTGGATGGCGGTTACCGGGGTACGCAATTCGTGCGAAACGTTGGCGATGAAATCCTTGCGCATTATTTCCAGCCGCGTCAGGCGGGTGACGTCGCGCAGAACCGCCAGTATCCCCCCGTCGGCGTCCGCGAAAATGATGCGCGAGGCATGGGCGAAAACCAGCCTCTCGTCCCCCCGCCCGGTCGGTAGGCGCAGTTCCCTTTCCACCGGGGCCTCGCTCCCGGTCGCCAGTTTGAACAGATCCAGGAGGTCGGGATGGCGCAGGACCGTCTCGATTTCTCTGCCCTCAATGTCGGAGGAAATTTCCAGGAGCCCTCTGGCCGCCGCGTTCAGGAGCATTATTCGCCCCTCGGGATCGATTGCCAGGACTCCCTCCGACATGCCCTCGAACAGCGCGCGCATTTCCCCCCGCTGTCGCGAGATCAGCCGGAAGCGGGAATCAAGCTCCTCGGCCATGGCGTCCAGAGAGGCGTTGAGCCGGCGCATTTCGGCCGAGCCGGTCGGAGGCAGGCGGTACCGCAGATCCCCCTTGGCGAAGCGTTCCGCCCCGGCGACGGCGGCCTCAATGGGCCGGGCCAGGGCCCAGGCCGCCAGCAGGGACAGGCCCAGCAGCGCGGCCAGGGAAAGAATGATGCCGATCAGGGCGCGGCGCCACCATTGCTCCAGCCTGGCGTCGACGTCGGCCAGGGAGGCGGAAGCGCGTAGCGCCCCGCCGCCCGCCAGGGGCACGGCGGCGTAGACGTATTCGACGCCCATGGTGGCGCTGCCGCGGATGTCGGTCCCGGCGGACCCCGCCAGGGCCGCCGCCATTTCCGGCCGGTTGCCGTGGTTTTCCATCCGGCCGGCCTCCTCGTCCGAATCGGCCAGCACCCGTCCGTCCGGTGCGGTCAGAGTGAGGCGGGTTCCGCCGTCGCCGGCGATCCGGCGGAGGAGCAGGGCTAGTTCGCCGGGATCGGACTTGGCCAAATCCGGCGCGGCCCTGGCCAGCAGTCCGGCGCCCGATCTCAATTCTCGCAGGGCGTATTCGCGGCTGGACGCCTCCAGGCTGTCGGCGCCCAGCCAGGCCATGGGGAGCATGGCCGCCAGGCCGCTTAGCAGTACGAACCAGGCAATCAGGAAATACAATTTGATTCCGCCCATTCCGGCATCCTTTTCGCGCGATCCAACCCTCGGCCGCCAATCGCCGTTCAATGCCATGGCTTCTCAGGGAATCGCCCGGTAGCCGACGCCGCGCACGGTTTCCACGTTTTTCCCGGCCGGCCCAAGTTTTCGCCTGAGGCCGACCACCTGCGCGTCGATGGCGCGATCCGTCACGGCGTGCAGTTCGCCTCGCACCAGGTCCAGCAGGCGGGAACGGGAAAAAACCATTCCCGGTCGACGCATCATGACCTTCAGCATTTCATATTCGCCGTAGGTGAGTTCGATCCTTTTCCCCGCCACCGCCGCTTCGCGCCGGTCTGGGATCAGCGTGATCGGCCCCAGCGTCAGCTTACTGGTCTCGCCGGCCCCGCCGTCGATGGCGCCGCTGCGCCGCAACAGGGAGCGCACCCTGGCCAGCAGCACCCGGTTGCTGAAGGGCTTGGCCACATAGTCGTCGGCCCCGGCTTCGAACCCTTCCAGCATGTCGTCCTCGCCGCTTCTGGCGGTGAGCATCAAAACCGGGGTCCGCCCGTCTCCCGCGTCGTCGTCGCGGCGGATTCCCCGGCACACCGCCACGCCGTCCATCCCCGGCAACATCAGGTCCAGGATGACCAGTTGGGGCCGTTTTTCCCGGAACAGGCGCAAGCCCTCCTCGCCGTCGGCCGCTCCTCGGGCGGCATAGCCGTTTTTGCGCAGGTTGTACACGAGCATGGTCCGGATGTCGGACTCGTCCTCGATTACCAGGATGTTCGCCGTCGCCTTTTCCATGTCCGGCCCTATTCGCGATCCATGCCGTGCCGCGCCAGTCTGCCCTCTTCGCTGTAAACCACCTCGGCCGCGATATTGGCCGCCATGTCGCCGATTCGCTCGACGTTGCGGGAGGCGGCGACGATGGTCAGCCATTGCGGAAAGGCGGTCGGGGTCGCCTGGATCGCCGCCTCGGCCGCCTTGCGGATGTCGCGCTTGGCCTGGTTCACCCGCAGGTCGGCTTTGATGACCTGCTCGGCCTTGGCCGCGTTCCGCTCCACCAGGCTGTCGATGCTGTCCCGCAGCATCGTCCGCGCCAACTCCGTCATGGGGTGAAACTCGCCCGGGATAACCACCACCTCCTTGCGGGCCAGCGATTCGCCCTTGTTGGCGAGATTCTCCGCCAGGTCGCCAATCCTTTCGAGCAACCCGCCTATTTTGCCCAGGGAGTGGATAAACCGCAAGTCCCTGGCCACCGGTTGGTGCAACGCTATGATTTTCAGGCAATCCTCGGCGATTTCCATTTCCAGGCTGTCGATCAAGCGATCCGTTTCGGCGATCCTGCCTGCCAATTCCGCGTCTCGATCCATGAAGGCTTTAGCGGCGTCCATGACGTTCCGTTCCACGTGGGCGCCCATCTCGAGGACCGAGCGGTTGAGTTTTTCCATTTCTTTGTGAAGGCGCCAGGACATTAGCTGAACCTCCCCGTCAAATAGTCCTCGGTTTCCGCCTGGGCGGGGGCGGTGAAGATTTTCCTGGTCTCGCCATCCTCCACCAGCCGCCCTTCGTAGAAAAAGGCGGTGTAATCCGAAACCCGGGATGCCTGCTGCATATTGTGGGTCACGATGATTATGGTGTAGTCGCCCCGCAGCTCCGAAATGAGTTGTTCGATTTTTAGGGTGGAACGGGGATCCAAGGCGGAGCAGGGCTCGTCCATGAGGATGACCTCCGGCCGCACCGCCACGGCCCGGGCGATGCACAGGCGCTGGTGCTGGCCGCCGGACAGGCCCATGGCCGACTCGCTCAGGCGGTCTTTCACCTCGTCCCAGAGGGCGGCGCGGCGCAGGCTTTCCTCGCAGGCGGCGTCCAGCCTGGCCCGATCCCGCACCCCGGCTATCCGCAGGCCGTAAACGGTGTTCTCGTAGATGCTTTTGGGAAACGGGTTGGGCTTCTGGAAAACCATGCCCACCCGCCGCCGCAAAGCCATGACGTCCCGGCCGGAGGCGTTGATTTCCTCGCCGTCCAGGGTAAGCCCCCCCTCGGCCCGGGCGCCCTCCACCAGATCGTTCATGCGGTTCAGGCAACGGAGGAAAGTGGATTTTCCGCAACCGGATGGGCCGATGCAGGCGGTGACCAGGCTTCGACGGATGCTCAGGGTTATGCCGGCCAGCGCTTGTTTTTCCCCATAGTAAAAATCCAGTCCTCGGGCCTCGATGATGGACGGGTCGGCCGCCACACGTTTGTTTTCCATTTCAAAACCCTTTCATGGCATGGCGGCCGCGCATATGCTGGCGGATGAGGATGGCGGCCAGGTTCAGGACGAAAACCAGGATCAGCAGGACCAGGGCGGTCAGGTACACCATGGGTTTGGCCGCCTCCACGTTGGGCGATTGGAAGCCCATGTCGTAGATATGGAAGCCCAGGTGCATGAATTTCCGCTCCAGGTGCGCGAATGGCCACTTGCCGTCCAGCGGCAAAAGATGCGCCGACTTCACCGCCCCGGTCAGCATCAGGGGCGCCACCTCCCCCGCCGCCCTGGCCATGGCCAGGATGAAGCCGGTGAGGATGCCGGGCGAGGCCATGGGCAGGATCACTCGCCACAGGGTTTGGAAGCGGGTCGCCCCCAGCGCCAGGGAACCCTGGCGGATTTCCGTCGGCACGGTGGCCAGCGCCTCGACGGTGGCCACGATCACCACCGGCAGGGTGAGCAGTCCCAGGGTGAGGCTGGACCAGAGGATGCCGCCGCCGCCGAAAGTGTTGACGCCGACCTCGACCCGCTCCGGGTAGAAAAGCCGATCCAACGTTCCGCCCACGCCGTAGATGAAAAATCCCAGTCCGAAAATGCCGTAGACGATGGACGGTACGCCGGCCAGGTTGTTTACCGCCACCCGGGCGAGCCGGGACAGCGTGCCGTCCCCGGCGTATTCCCGGATGTAGACGCCAGCCGCCACTCCCAGGGGGAACGCCGACACGGCCATCAGGAACACCAGGAGGACGGTGCCGAAAATGGCGGGGAACAGGCCGCCTTCGGTATTGGCTTCCCTTGGGTAGTCCAGGAGGAGATTGCGGATATTTTTGCCGAACAGCCGCAATTTCCCAAAAAAATCCAGCCGATTGGGCCAAACCGCCTCCATGATGGAATCCAGCGGCAGGGCCGCCGGAGTCGAATCGGCGATGAGAAAAACCGCCTTTTCCGTCAGGAACTCCGCCTTCGCCGCGTTGAAAACCGCCAAAACCCGCTCCGATTCGGCTTTGATTCCCTCCTCGGCGGCCCGGAGGGCGGCCAGCCGTCCGTCTTCGGCGGCGCCGGTTTTTCTGTTTTCATAATCGGCCTTGAGGACCGCCAGATTCGCTTCCCGCCAATCCTCCCCCAATTCGGCCAGCCGCCGCTTCAGGGGTTCGGCCTCGGCGTCCCAGCGTCGCCGGTAGGCGGCCAATTTCAAAAGAAACGCCTCTTCGGCGGCCGGGCCGGCTTCGGTCCCGTTTTCCGGGTTATCCGCCAAGAAACCGAAAAACTCCCCTCTTTCGCGGCGGGTCAGCGCCGCCGCCCCTTCGGGGAAATCGATGCCGGCGATGTCGTTTTCCCGTATCCAGCGGAAATCGGCCGAGGCGTTCAATTCCCGGTTGCCCACCTTGTATTGGATCCGGACCAGCCCCTCGGGCGAAAGGTCGGAATTGGTCCGGCGTCCCAGGAAAACGCCGCCGTCGAGCAGCCTGACCCGTTCCAGACGGCCTGGCCAAAGGACGCCCAGGCTGTTCTCCACAAGCAAATAGGCTGGAACCGCCATCAGCACCAGGATGGCCGCCAGTGCGGCTCCACAGAGGGCGATCCAGATTTTCCCCCCGCGTTCGGAATTTTTGCCAACGACCGCCATTTCAGGGACTCCCGTATTTGCGGCGCAGTCGGCGGCCCACTATCTCGGCCGCTCCGTTTATGGCTAGCGTCAGGGCGAACAACAGGAGGGAGCAGAGGAAGAGCGTCCGGAACAGGGCGCCGCCCACCGGAGCCTCCGGCATTTCCACCGCGATGTTGGCGGAAAGGGTGCGCACGCCGTCAAAGGGGCTGAGGCTCAGGATCGGAGTGTTGCCGGCCGCCATCAGGACGATCATGGTTTCTCCCACCGCCCGACCCAGACCGAACAGCACGGCGGTAAAGATGCCGGGGGCGGCCGAGGGCAGCACCACCCGCCGAACGGTTTGCCATTTCGAGGCTCCCAGGGCCAGGGAGGCGGCCGAGAGCGAGGCCGGCACGGCGGAAATGGCGTCCTCGGCCAGCGAAAAGATGTTGGGGATCACCGCGAAGCCCAGGGCAATGGCGATCACCAGGGAATTACGTTGATCATAGGGCTGATTCCCGATGAAGTGCTGCATAAGGTTTTCCAACTTGGGGGCCAGCCACAGCGCCGCCAAAAAGCCGACCACCACCGACGGGACCGCCGCCAGCATCTCAATCGCCGGCTTGAGCCGGTTGCGCCAGGCCGGCGCCGCGAATTGCGAGAGATGCACCGCCGCCGCCAGGGCCAGGGGCGTGGCGAAAAGCAGGGCGAAGACGGCCGCCTTGACGCTGCCCCAGATCAGCGGGACCAGCGAAAGTTTGGGTTCGCCGCCTTCCGGGCCGCTGGACTGCCAGATAAAGGCCGGCCTTTC
>JAISYD010000217.1 GCA_031270145.1 Planctomycetota bacterium | reverse complement strand
AATTTTGTCCGTGTCTGGCATCATCCATTCCTCGAACCACGATAAACCGCCGTGCGCCAGGCGGCAACAGGCTGGCTCGATTGCATTCCCCCAGTCGCTTTCAATGGCGTCAATCACGCCTTGGTTCAGTATACCGCCCCGCCCAAAAAAAGCAACAGACAATCGCCGACGGCCAGGCGTTGACGCGGGGCCAACGATATATTCCAGCTATCGCGGAAACAGGCGAGGCGAGGCGGCCGCGACCGGCGTTCCAGGAATACGCGGTCCGGCCGCACATGACGGTGTTTCAAAACGTCTTGCGCTTCCTCATACCGCATTGGTACGCGGCGGATGAATGAGACGACCGTCCGCGGCAAGGTTAAGGGATATCCCGGTCACAAGATGCCCATCCGCCGGCAAATTTCTTTTTCGAAGGCGACCGCCTTGTCGTAATCCGGGTAGGTGCTTTCCATCAATTTGAACAACCGGCCGTGGATGTCCCGTTTGCCGTCGGGGCGCAACCCCTCCCCCAACACCTCGTGCAACATCTCGTGGAATAAGATATACTCGACAAAAAAGGGCGGGATGTCGTCCGAGTCAAGCTTCCGGTTCATGATGATCAGATTCCGCGCCCGGTCGTAGCAACCGAAGCGGATGGAGCGCCGGCCGCCGGTCCGCCCCCTCCGTCCCCAGGCCACCGCCGCCCGCGACCTGCCGCCCAGGTAGAACGCATTGAGGCGGGCGGCCATTCCGGCCAAGTCGTGACGCCGAAAAGCGAGCCGCTCCGCCCGGACGGGGCGGCTCGCCGCGGGCGCCCGCATACCGGCCAGGCGGCGATCCAGAAATTCGCGCATGGCCCGGCGCCCCCCATCCCTTCCGGCCAACAACTCGCCCAACTCCTGGAGCGCCTCGGGGGGGGCGTCCAGGAAACAGCGTTGCAGCCTGACTTCCAACCTTCCGTCCGGCCTGGATCTGGCCGAAACCATGCTCCGCCGGTTGTCGGTCAGAAAAAGCCGCACTTCCCTGCCCGCAAGCCGGGAAAGTTCGTCCTGAAGCTGTTGCGTCCGGGACGGGCCGCCCGGCGGCGGGTTGGGCCTAATTGGCGGATTCATCCCGGTTTTGCTTAATCCTTTCCTCCGCCATCTGGCGCAGGATGTATTTCTGCACCTTGCCGCTGGTGGTGAGGGGAAAACCGTCGACAAACCAAACGTACTTCGGCACCTTGTAGGGCGCGATCTTGGCGCGGGCGAAATCCTGGATGTCCTCCGGAGCCACCATGGCATCGGGATACAGCACGATGAAGGCGGCCACCGCCTCGCCGAATTTTTCATCCGGGGCGCCAACAATTTGTATGTCCTTGACGCTTGGATGCTTATAAAAAAATTCCTCAAGCTCGCGGGGATAGATGTTTTCGCCGCCCCGGATGATCATATCCTTGAGCCGGCCGGTTATACGGTAGTAGCCATCCTCGTCCACCGTGCCCAGATCGCCGGAGTGCATGAAACCGTCCTTGTCGATGGCCCTGGCGGTTTCCTCGGGATTCTTGTAATAACCCTTCATCACATTGTAGCCCTTGCAGCACAACTCGCCCGGCACGTTCGGAGGGCAGTCGAGGCCGGTCTCGGGATCGATCACCCTGACCTCGCTGTGCGGCATGGCGGTGCCCACGGTCGAGACTTTTTTGTCGATGGAATCATCCACCGAGGTCATGGTGAACACCGGGCCGGTCTCGGTCAGGCCGTAGGGGATGGTGATGTCGCGCATATGCATCAGATTGATCGCCTTCTCCATCCACTCGATGGGACAGGGCGAGCCGGACATGATGCCGGTCCTGAGGCTGGACAGATCGAATTTGCCGAACAGGGGGTGGGTCATCTCGGCGATGAACATGGTGGGGACCCCGTAGATGGCGGTGGCCCGGGCTTTTTCCACCGCCGCCAGCGCCGACAGGGGATCGAACTGCTCCAGCATCACCGCCGTGCAGCCGTGGGTGAGGATGGCCATGACGCCAAGGACGATGCCGAAGCAGTGGAAAAGCGGGACCGGGACGCAGACCCGGTCGATCTCGGTGAGTTTCTGGCGCTCGCCGATATAGAAGCCGTTGTTGATGATGTTGCGGTGGGTGAGCATCACTCCCTTGGGGTAGCCGGTGGTGCCGGAGGTGTACTGCATGTTCACCATGTCGGTGTTGGCGATGAGCTTCATGTTGGCGCGGAGCTTCACGTCGGACGAATGCGAGCCGAGGGCGATCAGTTCATTGGTCGAATACATGCCGCGGTGCTTTTCCGGCCCCATGTAGACAAGGCTCTTGAGGCGGGGCAGCTTTTCCGACCTGACCTTGCGGGTGAAGCTGGAGGTTTCGCGGATCTCGGGGGCTATCTCATAGAGGATGTCCAGGTACGAGTAGTTGCCGCCCTTGTAGCCGTCGACCAGGGCCAGGGTCTTCATGTCGGACTGGCGCATCACATATTCAAGCTCGTGGCTCTTGTAATAGGTGTTGATGGTGACCGGCACCGCCCCCAGCTTGGAGGAAGCGAAAAAGTAGGTCAGCCAGTCGGGGACGTTCCTGGCCCAGATGCCCAGATGATCGCCCTTGTCCAGGCCGATGCCCAGCAGGCCTTTAGCCAAATTGTCCACCCGCTCGTTGAATTGACGGTAGGTGAAGCTGAGATCCCGATCCGGGTAGACGATAAATTCGCGCTCCGGATCCTTCGCGACCTGCTGCTCGAGGAAATCCCCCATGGTTTTTTCTGTGAAAACTTCGTCTTTCATGGCAGTCTCTTTCGATATCCTTTCCTTTTTCCAAACATCCTCACTTGCCGGCGGAAAACCGTACCGACCCGCTTTTGCCGCTTTGGCCCGATTCATTGATCGGGTGCCTTTCCAATTCGATCCGGATGGCCTCCGGAATGGGCAACGACTTCCTTTCCCTGAAATCATAATGCACCACCACCGCCTCGCCTTTGGCGCCCAGCACGCCGCCCTGCCAAGCCTCCTGGTAGAGGGTCATGGAGGAACGGCCGATTTTTTTGATGAAGGTGCGGATTTCAATGTCCGCCCCCAGCCGCATCTGGCTCATGAATTCGACCGTGATCTTGGCCATGATGAGCCGCCATTCGTCGTTAAGGTCGAGATTGGGATGGAAAAGCCGAAAAAAAGGCTCCCGCGCGGTTTCGAACCAGATCGGCAACATGCAGTTGTTGATGTGCCTGATCCCATCGATGTCCCCGAAGCGGGGAGTGACGAATTTTGTCCACATGCGCTGCTTTCTCCAATGCCAGGGCGTTGTTACATCCCCGCAGCGTCGCCCGCGCCCTGGCGGGGGACGTCCGCCGTCCCCGCTAGCCGCGGCCGGACGCCAATTCCATTTTCGCCTTGTCCAGGCTCTCGCACAGGTTCAGCCTGTCATGCAATCCAAACATTTCGATCAATCCGAGGATATCCGGCTTGGCGGCGGCGAAAATGAATTTCCCCTTCCGCTCCCGCAGGATCCGCGCCATGTTGACGATGGCCCCCAGCCCCGCGCTGGTCAGGCCATCGAGGCCGGAGGCGTCGATGATCAGGCCGTCAACCCCGGCCTGGAGCAACTTGTCGAATTCATCGTCGAGCCGGTTCAAATCCCCCAACTCCATATTGCCGGTCAACCGCGAGACAACGGCATTTCCGGGCAGGGCGGCGTTGCTCAGGCTGAAATCAGACATAACGCCGTTCCCTCCCCCGCTCCAGCCGCGAATCCAGGCTTGGCGGAGCGGTCTGGAGCCGCGCCCGGATCACGCCCTCCCGCCTCTGCGCCTCCCCTTTCCCCCGCCGCCGGGTTCAGCCAGCAAATCATAGCCTTCCCGAAATTTTATGCAAGCGGTTACAATATCTCCGGGGGCGGCGAAAAAGCCGCGCAGATGAATCGAACCATCGGCGTCCGGAGCCTCGCGGACGCTCCGTCCGATCAACCGGCCCTCCCCGCCGGCCGAATCGATCAACACCTCCTCCCTTTTCCCGATCCGGGAATCAAGCCAGTCAAAGGCGACCCGGCGCTGGGCCAGCAGGACGGCGTCGCGGCGCCGCGCCGCCTCCTCCGGCGGAACCGCGCCAGCCAGGCCGAAAGCCGGGGTGCCACGCTCCGGAGAATAGGCGAAAGCGCCAAGATGCCGGAAGCGGCCCGTTCCGACCAATTCCAGCGCTTCCAGGAAATCCGCCTCGCTTTCGCCCGGGAACCCCAGCAACAGGGTGGTCCTGACGACCATGCCGCCGCCGGCGAAGCGTTCCAGTATCTCCAGCACCCGATCCTTGCCGTAGCCCCGCCCCATGCGGCCAAGGACCCGGTCCGATATGTGCTGGATGGGAAGATCCAGGTAGCCGCACAAACGCGGCTCGGCCAGGAGCAGGTCCATCGTCCGGCCATCCAAATGGGCCGGATGGGCGTAAAGCAGGCGGACGCGGGGTACGTCCACCGCCGCCAGGAGCCGCTCCAGCAGAGCGGACAGATCGACGCCCGGCCGGCCAAGATCGCGGCCGTAGGCGGTGGTGTCCTGGCCGATGGCAATCAACTCCCGGACGCCGCCGTCCGCCAGCTTTTTCGCCTCATCCAGGATGGCCCCGGGTTGGCGGCTGGCAAGGCCGCCCCGGATGAGCGGGATGGCGCAGTAGGAGCAGCGGTTGTCGCAACCATCGGAGAGGCGCAGGTAAGCGAAGGAGGCGGGGGTGGAAATGAGCCGCTCCCCTTCCCTAGGCGCCGCACGTCCGCCGACGCCGGAAATGCCGTCCGGGCCGGCCGCCAGCCGCCGGATCGCCTCCCGCAGGGACGACGGCGCGGCCAAGCCCCACACCGCGTCCAGATCGGGGAATTCGGCCAGCACCCCGGCCGGATCCCGTTCGGCCCAGCAGCCGGCGGCCGCGACCCGGACGCGGCCGCCTGATTGCCTCTTGATTTCCAAGTAGCCGCGGATCGCCTCCCTGGCCTCGTCCCTGGCCTCTTCGATGAAGCCGCAGGTGTTGACGACGATCACGTCGGCGTCGCGGGGATCCACGGCCAGGCGAAATTCCCCGCCCAACGTCTCGCCAAGCATGATTTCGGCGTCCACCAGGTTTTTGGCGCAACCCAGGCTCGCCATGAGGATGTTAGGCACGCTCGCACCGTCCCTTCGCGGTTTCCGCGCCGAAGCGTCAGACCACGAGATTGGCCACCAGCGCGGAGAGGGGTATGGTGACCAGCCCGGCCAGGGTGGAGGCGCTTACCGCCACGGTGGCGTATTCGCCGTCGATGTTGTGAAAAATGGCGAGAATCGGCAGGGTGGACATCATCGGCAACGCCGCCTGGATGATAAACACCTTGTGCATCATTTCCGGCAGGGAAAAGAAACCGGCGACCAGGATGATCGAGGCCGGACTGGCCACGAACCGGCCGAAAAACATCAGGAGCATGTCCCGGTCGAAGCGGATGCCGGAAAAACCGATGCGCTGGATGGTGATGCCGATGGAAAGCATCACCAGGGGGGTGGTGATGTTGCCCATGTACCTGGCGGTGTTGTCGAGAAACGCCGGCAGCCTCACGTCCAGCAGCAACAGGACGAGGCCGATGATGAATCCCAGCATGGAGGGGGTCAATATTTTCTTGAGGGTGTCAAGGCTGAGGATCGGCTGTCCGGAATTGTCGCCGTCGGCGGCCATGAGGTAGTTGCCGACGCTCCAGAAGAACAGGGTATTGGCGAAATAGTAGAGCAGGACCAGGGGAACGGCTTTTTCGCCGAAGAGGGCCAGGTTGATCGGGAGCCCGATGTACATGGTGTTGGAAAAGACGATGCCATCGCAAAAGATGCCGCGCCGAAGCCTGGGAACCCCGAAGAACCGGGCCGCCGCCAGGCCCAGGCAGAGCATGAAAAGAATCGAGATGAAGGGAGGGACGACGCCATAGGCCAATTGCGCCAATTCACTTTTCGTCATGGAAGAATTTATGTTGTGGATGAGGTAGAGCGGCAGGGCCACCAGAGTGACCAGCTTGGAAAGCATCTCCCTGGCATCGGCCGTGAACCAGCCGCGGCCGGCCAGAACATAGCCGATCAGGCCGATCAGGAAGAAAGTCAGCACGCTTTCCACCGCATGGCCCGTCACCGATAAATCGATATGCATGGATGTCTGCGGACCTCCGGGCGCGTCAGCTCAAACCGGCTTGCCATGGCCGGAAGGCGAATTGATGCAGCTTTCGCCTATGGAGTCAAGGGACGGGGGATCATCCTCCTCCGGATGAAAGACGGAGGCGTAACGCCTGGTCAGGTAGAGAAACATGGGCGTTTGCAGCAGGCAAAGCAGGGCGATTATCCCGTAGGACTCCCGCCAGCCCAAATACTGGCCGCAAATCGCCCCGGAAACGGGCGCGAATATCCAGCCCACCGATCTGACGGTCACCGACCAGCCCAAGGCGGCTCCGCGCTTGGGGCTGGGGGTCAGGCGGCTTAGGATCACGATCAGGGAGGACGCCAGGGAGCTCAGGAACAATTGGTACAACCCCCGGCCCAGCGCCACGCTCAACAGCGACGGGGAAGCGAATATCCAAAGCCCGCCCGCGCCGGACAGCGCCGCCACGGCGCCCCAGGTCCAAATCGGCATCCGCCGATCCATAACCACCCCGGCGAGGATGGAGCCGATCATGGCCCCGACGGTTGAAAGGAGGCTGAGCTTGCCGGTTATGCCGTAAACCTCGCTGGTGATGGCCGCGTCGGTCATGGCCCGGGCCTCGGCCCCCTGGCGGAACAGCGAATCGATGAACAGGGAGAGGAAGGGGGGATCGAAAGTCTGGACATAGGCGCCGAACCCGATAATCAGCAGGACGGGGAGGCCGGCCAGGAAGTTGTTTACGCTTTCCCGGCGGCGGCGGATGCGGGCGCTCTTGCTCAAAGCGCCGGGCAGGCGGATCGGCGGGACGAATTTTTCCCGCACCGCGAAAACCACCAGGAAGGTGGAGAGGAAAAGAAGTACGCCCGATATCTTGAAACTGAACACCGGGCCATAGTACTGGGCGCAGATGCCGCCGAAATACAGGCCGGCCGAGTTGCCGGCGCTCACTCCCGCCATCAGCAGCCCCATGGCGAAGCCCTGGTTCCGATCCGGGGTGTTGGTGGCCACCAGGGTCTGGGCCGCCGGGGTGGTGCCGGTGAAGGCGCCCTGGAACAGCCGCAGCACCAGCAACGCCTCGATATTGTCGACCAGGCCCATCAGATAAAGGGCGAAGCCGCCGCCCAGGTTAGCCCTGACCAGCATCATCTTCCGGCCGTATTTGTCGCCCAGCACGCCCCAGATGGGCGACATGATCATCAGGCTGATCGGGGCGGAGGCGAAAAAAACGGCCGACCAGAACTGGGCGTCGCCAGCCGGCACGATGCCTTTTTCCTTGATGTAAAGCGGGAAAAAGGGCAAGGCGAAGCTAAAGGCGGTGAGCGAAAGGAACTGCGACAGCCAGATGGCGGCCAGGTTGGTCTTCCAGTCCACCGGTTTCGCGGCGGCGGCCGCCGGTTTTCCCCGGGGCATCCTCACCCATCCCCTCTTGCCAGGCGCAGCCGCCAGATCAGGCCGATCAGCAGCATCGCCAAAGCCAGCCATTGTCCAAGCCGGAAGCCGGGGAAGACGCCAAAGCCGTAACGGAGCGGCGTGTCGTCGCGCCAGAACTCGATGAGGAAGCGTCCGAAACCATAGGCGAAAAGGAACCAAATCATCACCGCGCCGTCCCGGCGATTGCGCCAGCGCCTTTCGGCCCACAACAACCCGGCGGCGATAAGGAACAATCCGACGGCGGAGATCAACTGGGTGGCGTAGATGGGCAGGGTGGGAACATAATCGGCGGGAAAGCCCAGACTTCGCATCAGGCCGGCCCAGCCCGCCGGATTTTCCTCGAAAAACCAATATTGCGAGGCCATCGGCTCTATTTCCTCGGGAAAATACATGGAGAACCAAGAGCCGTTCGGGGCGATTTTTCCCCAGCAACAGCCGTTCATGAGGCAGCCCAGGCGTCCAAGCCCCACGCCAAGCGCCAGGGAAGGCGCAAAAACGTCCATCATTTTGGCGATAGGCAGGTTTTTGCCTTTAAGATAGGCGTAAACGGCGATGCATGAAAGGAGCAGTCCGCCCTGGAAGGTGAGACCGCCCTGCCAGACCGCCAGCCATTCCAGGAATCCGCCAGCCACTGGCTGGTAATCAAGGGCGAGGTAAGCCGCCCTGGCGCCGATAATGCCGGACACGGTGGAGATGATGCCCACGTCAAGAACCGCGTCGGTGGAGAAGCCGGCCGCCTTCCCCCGGCGGCAGGCCAGGAGCAGCCCGGCGACGAAACCCAGCATAAGGAATAAACCGTAGCCGAAAATCGGCAAACCGCCGCCGATTGGGATCACATACAATATTCTTAGCATTTTTCCTTCTCCGGACCGGCTGAAACAATCAATCCACCGCCCGGTTGCCCTCATCCACCATGACCAGGCGGGGACGGAAGCCGGCCGCCTCGGACGCGTCCATGCCGACCCAGGCCATGATGATCACCTTGTCGCCGGCCTGGCCCAGCCTGGCGGCGGCGCCGTTCAGCGTGATTTCCCCCTCCGTCCCGGTTATCACATAGGTCTCGAAACGGTTGCCGTTGGCGACGTTGGCCACCAAAACCTTTTCGTATTCGCATAGGCCGGCCAAGCGGATTAGGCTTGGCGGAATGGATATGCTGCCGGCATAGTCAAGGCTGGAGCCGGTGATCGCGGCCCGGTGGATCTTGCTTTTCAGCAAAGTGACGAACATTTCCATCTCCCGCGCCGGTTCCGGCCGACCCGTTGGAAAGGCGGCGCCTCCGCGCCCGCGCAACATCATTATCGCCTTTGCCGTCCGGATTGCAACCATGCGAAACGCCGCGAATCGGAAAACGGTCGGCAAGGATGGGGCGGACGGAAAACGCCGGAACGGATTGCAGCCGAACCGGGGGACGCGCCGGAGCGCGCCTCCCCTACGCGCCTGTACACCCGGCAAGGCGGGAATTGCCGTTTTTATTTCGTTTTCCGGAGCGCCAGGCCAACCTCCCCGGCCCGCTCATGGATGGCCTGGATCAAGCCGGCAATCGATTTGGCCGCCGCAACCGGCTCCAAGCCGACGAACGAGGTGGGAAGGGCCATGATGGCCGCCAGCGCCCGATCGGTCGCGGGAAGTTCCGGCCTGGGAAGGCGATCCTGGTAGTACCCCATCCTGTGGCAGCCGGGATAAAAATAATGGCGCGCCAGGACGTTTTCCAGTCGCAAAGCCTCCAGCAAGCCGTCCCGCGAGAGGCCGAAGGCCGATTCGTCCACGAACAAGGCGAAATAGCGGTAATTATTCCGCCCCAGCCGATCCACTGGATGGATACGCAGGCCCGGCACATCCGCCAGTTCCCGCCGATAGGCCGCGTGGACTTCCCCAAGTCCGCGCCGACGCCGATCCAGGAAGGGAAGCGAGGCCAGGGCGAAGGCGGCGGAGATTTCCGACATTTTGGCGTTGATGCCGCACCCGCAAGCGTCAAATGGGCGACTGAAGCCGAAGTTGCGGAGAATCCGGAGTTCGTCGGCCAGGGCGGGATCGCCGGTCAGGATGACGCCGCCCTCGAGCGAACTGAAATACTTGGTGGCGTGGAAACTGAT
Source organism: Planctomycetota bacterium (assembly GCA_031270145.1). Taxonomy (GTDB): domain Bacteria; phylum Planctomycetota; class SZUA-567; order SZUA-567; family SZUA-567; genus JAJBSZ01. The sequence continues at coordinate 8,256 of JAISYD010000217.1, read as the reverse complement.
GAACTCCGGGGCGCCGAAGCCCCCCGGCGGCACGCCGCCGAAATCGCAGTCGAAGGCGTGGGCGGCGTCGGCCAGCAGCCGGACGCCGCGCCTTGCCGCCATATCCGCCAGCACCGGCATGTCGGCCATGACGCCAAAGACATGGGTGGGGATGATGGCCCTGGCGGCGGCGGTGATTTTCCGCTCGCAATCCACCGGGGAAAGGTTAAGCGTATCCGGATCGATATCGCAAAAGATCGGCCGCATCCCCAGCCATTCGCAGGCATGGGCGGTGGAGACGAAGGTGTTGGCCGAAAGCAGCGCCTCGCCCGAGGTCAGGCCCAGCGCCCGCAACAAAAGCATCTGGGCCAGGGTGGCGTTGGCGACCAGCACCGCGTCGCCGACCCGGTGCCGGACCGCCACCTCCTCCTCCAGCCGGGCGGCGAGCGGGCCGGAATTGGTCAATTGGTTGCGCCCGAAGGCCGCGTCGGCCAGACGATGGAACCCTTCCCGCACCTCCGGCTCCACCACGGGGCCGCCAACATGCTGAGGCACGGCGAAGAAAGGACTTCCGGAAAACACCGCGAGATCCATGCGCCCCGCCTTTCAATTCAATCGATGCAAACGGGTTTCCTGTCCCGATCCCCGCGGAGGACGGCATCGTATTTTATCAAGTGGTCGAAGGCGCGGCGAAGGCCGGAGGCGTCGGCCAGGCGGAAAATCCCGGCGTCCAAATCCACTTCCCCCACCCGCCGGGCGACGTCCGCCAGATACGCCTCGTCATTGATGAGCCGGACGCAAATGCCGACCCATTGCTCCAGGCTGTCGGCAATCAATTCCTCCAGCCCCAGGCGTTTGAGCAAGGCGGCCGGATAGCGGTTGTATTCGTGGCGCCCGCGCATGACCACCAGGGGCTTCCCCAGGATTAACGCGTCCACCGCCGTGGTGCCGCCGCCGAAGGGATAGGAATGCAGGGCGAAGCGGCCCAGTTCCTGGCGGCGCATATACTCGTCGTAGGGAAGATCCGGCTGGACGACGAAGGCGCTGCTCGGGAGGATGGTCGAAAAATCCTGGATGGTGGCCATGAAGGAGGAATTGCTGGTGGCGGCGCAGCCGGGGTAGATGGAAAAAACCACCGGCCGGGAGGCCTGATCCAGGATGCGCTTAAGCATAAGCGTCATCCGGTGGTTGTTCTTCATATGCATCCAGGGGCAGTTGACGATAAAGTCATTGGAGGGCGGCGGCCGGGACGGAACGTATTTCGGCTTGATGGGGTGGACCGAGAGGCCGGGCAGGAGCACCAGGCGCTCGTCGTAGTTCTCCTCGGGACGGTCCGGCGTCTCCACCTCGGCGCCGCTGATGAAATAATCCATGTAGACGCTGGCCGAGCTCACCGGATGCCCGGTGCCCATGCACTGTATGGGGGCGAGGCGGAGGTTGGCCAGGTAAACCGACTCCTGGCTCATGCCCACGTCGGGGAAATAGGCCAGTTGGAAATCGTTTTCCACCAGGCTCGACACGTTGATTTTGGCCGGCGACGCCTCAATGTCGAGTACCCGCTTGAACAGGCCGGTTTCGGGCTTGGCGCGGCCGGGCGGCGCCATGTTGATCAGAGTCAGATCGTAGTGCCGGGCCAGCTCCTCGACATAAGGAGCGAAGGCGCGGTAGACGGCGTGCTGGCCGTTCCAATAGGCGCTGACCACGGCGATGGAGCGGGGATTGGGGCGGTTGGCGATTTGGACGCCGGCGCAATAGCGGCGCACCGCCTGGTTGAAGACGCGCTTCAGGACGCGGTCGCGGACGTTGTCGACATAGGTGCAACGGAAATAGCCGCAGATCAGATCGGAGTCGAAGGGCTCGAAGCGGTTGTCCGCGAAATTGAGGAAGTACTCGTAGTTCCTCTGCACAACCGGGCTGACGTAGGTGTCGGCCCAATTCCACAGGCAGGCGTACCAAAGGGAGGCAAGCATGGGGTTGGCGTCGAAAAGCGGCGTCACCGGTATTTCCAGCAGGCTCCGCGGGGTGTAAAGCAGGAGGAGCTTGGCCATGTTCTCCGGGTGGCCGATTAGCTTTTTGATGCACTCGTCGCCGTTCCGGTGCTGGGTGACGGCCAGGAGGTTGGTGATATTGCCGTTGCAGGTGAAGAGCATCTCGTCGCCGCCCTCGAACTGGAAGGCCGGCCGCTCCATCACCTTGAACCAAAGTTCGAAAAGCCCGGCGAAGTATTTCTGATCGTCCTCGATGAACAGGCACATGTTCTGGTTGCGGACAACGCCGATGACCGCCTTGAAACGGCGCATGAATTCGCGGTAATTCCGGCGGCGGACCAGCTTTTCCATGTCGGCCAGCGGGCAGCGGATGGAATAGGGGGCGCCGGACTGAAGCATCCGGGCGTAAAATTCGTCATACAAAGCCATTGAAAAAACGCCTTTCGCCCTGGGCGAATCAAGCCGGCGCCGCCTCCGGCGCGGCGGTTAAATCGCGCTTGGCCACTTTCCGCCACAATTCGGCCCTGCCGCTTTGGGCGGCGCCGGGATCTCCGGCCAGCTCCAGGTTTTGCAAGCGTTGGGCCAAGCGCCGGCGCGCCGCCTCCATTTCCTCGCTGGTGGGGGCGGGAAGGCCGCCCGGCCAAGCGAAGTCCAGCGCCCGCGCCTCCACCGCGTCGCCCGCTCCGATTGCGGCCAGGGCCGAGACGGCGGCGAAAACCCGGTCCTCGCGCAATTGCTCCACCTTCTCCAGCGGCAACCTCCTGCCGTTGGCCAATTCATCGCCGACGCTCAGGGCGTCCTCCAGCAAGCGGGCCGGCAATGGTCTGGGCGCCTGGGAGGACAGGCTTACCCTGTCGACACTTTCCGCCCCGTCGGCGATCACGCCGCCCGCCGCCGATTTTTGCATGCCGTAAAGCCCGGGGGCGTTCAACCGGCCGAACATGCGCCCGATATTCGAGAAACCATTGCTGCCAACCTGGACGGACATGATTTCCCCCCTTCAATTGCCGATAATCCCCGGGATTGTTTATCGGCAAAAGAAGGGAGAGCAATTCAGCCCTTATCGGAAACCGGCCGGCAAGCCAAGGCCGAAATTCCGCCCCGTCACCTTGAATGCGGCAAGGAGAACGGCAGACGCAGGCCGCGCTGCTGAGGCCGCGGCTGGGATGGAGACGGCTGTTCCGCGCCCGGCTCCGGAGCCGCCTCGCCGCCCACGCCCTCGCCGCCGCCGCCCGCCTCAAGGCCGAATATCTTGCCGAGATTGCGGGTGATGTTTTGCGGGGCGTTGATGATGGTTCCCGGCGCGTCCTTGGCGAGGTTGAGGACGCCGCCGATGATTTGGGCCGGAGCGGCGGCAAACATGTCTTTCAGGAAGACGCCGGCCAGCAGGCCGATGCCCGACAAGTTTGGGGCGTCAAGCCTGCCGGATACGTTCACCTTATAATGCCGGTTGGCCGCGTTCTGATTCATCTTGACCATGAAACCCCTCGCCTCGTCGGGGTTGGAACGCAGGTTGGGGATGAGGTTGGGCAAGGAAAAGCCGATGAGGTTCTCCAGTTTGCCGATCACGTAAAAATCCATGTCCATGGTGTGATCCGCCGAGACCCGGCCCTCAACCTGGAAGTCCCCGGTGTTGTCGCCCTCCACGCGGATGGGATGGCTGGCCGTGAAGGAAATGACGCCGTCGCCGCCGGCCGCGGCCAAGCCGGTTACCGATTTCAGGGTGATCACCTTGGATTCGCCGTCCGCCAGGACCTCCTGGCGCATCAAGCCCCGCGCCTTGTCGAGTTCGGCGTTCAAAACCGGGCCGGTATTGAGGGTGATGGGGCCGGTGGCGAAAGAAAAGTTGTCCAGCCGCAGGGTTTTCAGGATCTCGTCCTCGGAAAAGCCGGAAAAGGCGACGCCGGCGGTTTGGCCCGCGTCCGCCGGAAGGTTCAGGGCGCCGTCGACGAAAATCATGTAATCGACAAGTTGGCTGTTGACCAGAGCCAGCTGGACGTTCCTGGCCGCCAGGCGTACCTCGACGGCCGGGGCTGGCGAATTGAAGTCAACCTTGCCCGCCGCCCTGGCTTCCCCTCCGGCGCCGCCGCCAAGCGCGGCCTGGCCGGATTTGAGGGTCAGAACGCCGCTTTCCAACTGGAACTCCCCGGACAAGACATCGACCGGTTTGCCGTCCAGGACGGCGCCGGCCAGCGAGGCCCGGCCATCCCGGACATCGACCAGGCGCAGGGCGGCATAGGGCGAGACGGTTCCGGCGGCGACCGAGGACCGATCCAAACGCAGCGACAGAACGGCGTCGAGGATCGCGGTTCCGGAGGGGATGGCGAGACCGATCCCGCCCGCCTTGACCTGGAAGTCCTGGAAACGCACGCCTCCCTCGCCAATCCGGATGTCCGAGGCGTTGCCGGCCGCCTTGAGGGCGCCCTCCACCCGACCCCGCAACTCCAGATCCGGCTTCAGGACGCCGGGGAAGACCAGGGCGGTTTTAGCCGCGTCGCCCAAGGAAAAGTTGAGATCGAGATTGACGGAGGCCAGGCCGGACGGGAAGCCGGCGGAATCCGTAACCAGGATCATGTCCGCCGCGCCGCCGGCCGTCATCTGGCCGGAATCGGACTGAAAAAGCAACCGGGACAGGCGGAGGCGATTTTCCGCGAAGGAATACTCGCCCTGCAGGATGGCCTTGAGCGTGCCGGCCTCAGCCAATTGCGGCGCGTTGTCGAGGCTGAGGGCCGCGCCCCGCCAAAGGGCGCCGACGCCGAAAGTCAGGGGCGAGTCGTCCTTGCCGCCAATCCGCAACTCGGCTTGGTAAACGCCGCCGACCTGGCTGTTGTGGATAAGGGCGGAATACTCCCGGAGCTGGGGGAAGATGCCGGCCAGCCCCAAGACAAGCGTCCGGGTCGGGCCGGCCGCGCCGCTAAGCCTTAGGTCAAGCCCTCCATTGGCGCCTCTCCGGTTCAAGGAAAGGTTGGCCGGCTGGGCCGCCAAGGTTACGGCCGCCTCGCCGGAAGCGGATTTGACGTTCCCGTCCAACCGGCGGATCACCAGGTTGAAGGCGTCGGCCTGACGGGAGGCGGCGATTTCGTGGTTGAACTCGAAGGGATTGGCCTCTCCGGCCGCAAGCCCAAGCTGGCCCTGAATCGTCCCCTTGCTATTGGCGGTCGTCCCGTTCCAGGTCAGGGCGCCGCTGGCCTGCGCCCGGGCGAGAAGCGCCGGCGGGAGATTGAGGATGCCGAACAGGGAAGCCATTTCGGCGGGGGCGATGGCCGCGGCGTATTCCAGCGCCAGCTCGCCGCTCCCCAAATCCATCTTGCCCCTGGCATTGGCGGCCAGCGTCTTGGCCGAAAGCGAGGCGGTCCGGACGGTCACCAGTTGCCGCCCGCCGCCGCCGACATGTCCGTCGACGCCCAGGCCAATTTTCACCGTGCCGAAATCGCTGTCGCTGCGCCGTCCGCCGTCCAAAAAACTTAAAAGCAACCTGTCGGTTCCGGCCACGAAGGCGGGGAGCTTGAAATCGCCCGCGCCCGACAAGGGGAAAAGGGCGCCGTCATTGCCGCTCGATATCCGCATCAGGCCGGCCGAAAGGCCGGCCACCCGCTTACCGCCCCGCTCCAGGACGGCTTCCAGTCCGCGGCTGGCGACTTCCAGGCGGGACAATGCCAGGCCGAGGGATTCCGCGTCCAGGCGACCGGCCAGCCTGATTTGGGTTTCGCCCAACTTGCCGGAGGCGGCGAGTCCTTCAGCCAGGTCCTTGAACCCCACTTCGCCGCCGGAACTGTCAATGGCGAGCGATTCCAGGTTGAGCGCCGGCGCGGCGTTGAAATCAAGGCTGGCCGACAGGGCGAGGTTGGTTTTCGGCGACGCGGCCCCGGCCTGGCCGGGCGGAAGGTTTAAAACGAGGTTGGCGCCGGCTATTTCCGCCTTTAGGGTCGCTTGGGTTGTTTCATGCGCCATTTTCAAGACAATCTCGCCGCGGGCGTCGCCGGCCAAACGTTCGGTTTCGGGCGGCAACAAGGGAAGAAGGAGTTGCCGGAGCGGTTCAAGCGAGGCGGAAAATTTCATTTCGGCCTGGCCGCGCGGCTTGCCGGCGGCAAGGCCGGCGAAGGCCGCCGAGGTTATCGCCCCGCCGCCGACGCCATCCAGATTGAGGCTCATGGCGGCGACGCTTAGTTCGTCCTTGGCCAGGCTGTAGGTCAGGCTGGTCTCCGGACTCCGAAGTCGCATGGCGGCGGCCCAGGGAGTGGCGGGGAGGTCGAGCTCGGCGTCGGCGAAGCGCAATTCCGCCGCCGCGCCGCCGTTGCCGAGGTTGGCGGCGGCGGTCCCATGCAAGCGCAGGCGGACAGGCTCGGCCACCTCCGGAATCCGGGCGGAAATGGCCGTATCCTGGAGAGTAAGGTTGGCGTTGAGTTCGGAAGACGCGCCCAGGCTCGCCGTCGCCTTGACGCCAATCCCGGCCAGCCCCAAATTGATCCCGATGCCGCCGACCCGCTCCAGGACTTCCAATTCGCCCTCGGAAAAATCAAGCATCAGGGTGGGCGTCGGGGCGGCTTGGCCGGTTTGGCCCGGCAATGCCGCCAAGCCGGAAAAGCGCGCCGTCCCCCGCAATTCCGGCAATTCCGGCAAGCCCAGATCCAAGCCGGCCAAAAAGGCCGCGGCCCCGGCGAAATCCAGGTTGCCGGAAAAGTCAAGCGAAGCCGTGGGAATGCCGCCATCGGCCAGGGCGGCCGCCCCCTCCAACCGTCCCCTGGCCTCCAGGCTGGCCAGTTTATTCGCCAAGGTCAGGTTGGCGAAGGATACGACATCCTTGCCGGGGTCGAATTCCGCCGCCAGGCCAGCCTTGCTGTCCGGCAGGGCGATAGGCCCGCCGGTTCCCAAATTCAGGGCCGCCCCGGCGACTTCAAAGTCGGAAACGCCCAGTTTCGCCTTGCCGTCCGCATAGGCCAGTTTGATCAAGCCATTGACGGCGCCGGAGGCGATCTGTCCGCCCAGTCCCAATTTGCCGGCCAACTTGCCGGGAGCGAAGGACTTCACCGCGATTTCGACGATCGCCTCGCCCGCCGGGTTGAAGGCATTGTCGCGAATTAGGGCGACCTTGCCGTTCAGTGAAAACTCCCCGTCTTCCGGGGAGTCGGGATAGGCCAAGACGCGGCCGGCGAGGGTGAATGGATCGTTCAGGGCGCCGCCATCGATCCGGATGAAATCAACGCCCATCCGCAACAGCAACCCCTGCCCGGTATCCTCAAAGGAAAGGCCGCCCCGGTTTAATTCCAAACGGTGGATCTCAATGTCCGGCATGGCGTTGGCCGGGAGGGAAGCCGTCTCGGCGGCAAGGGCGGAAAGAAGGGCCGCCTGGCCGTAGGCGGACCTCCGTTCCGGCCGGGAAACGGCGGCCAGGCGGGAAAAATCGGGCAAATTGAGCGCCCCGTCCGCGCCGCGCCGTACTTTTGCCTCGAAACCGTTAACAATCAAGCTGTTGACGACGATCTTGCCGGAAAGCAGGGCGGTCATCGAAACATTGGTCCGCACCTCGGCGACGCTCAGGAGGGGCTGGGGAGCGGCTTCCCCCTCTTTCGCCTCCGGGGCGAGGACGATTCCTTCGAGCACCAGGCTGCCGTTCCAGCCAAAGCCCAGGCTCTTGAAATCCAGATCCATCCCAAGCATTTCCCTGGCTTTGGTTTTGGTTATGCCCCGTATGGCGTCGATGGGAAGTATGTAGGGGAGGAAATATATGGCTGCCGCGAAAAGGAAAAATAGAATCGTAATGACGGCGAGGGCGATTTTAAACCCTCTGGGTTTACGAACCGGCGCGTTGGCTTCCATGGTTGCTCCTTAAGAGATCCCGGTAATGCCCACTATCTTCAATTAACAACCAAATCCCTATCCGCGCAAGGAAAAATTGGCCGCGCCGGGAACAAAAAACTAGCGCTTGGCGGCATACCCTGGTTAACGCGCGAAATTATTTAGGGTTACCGGTCAAGACGGCCGGAATGACGGCGACATCGCCCGCCCCGGGTCCGCGCATGGAGGAGATGGATTCAGTCCAAGTCCAGGAGACAGGCGGCGCAGGCCGGGAAACTGCCGACCCGGACGCCCACCTCCTCCGCCGCCGGCGGATAAAATATGCCCGGCGGCTTGGGGCGCCTGGCGGCCGGTGGCGGCGGGGCGGCGGGTTCGGCTTCTTCCGTCTTCTCGATCGGCGGACATTTCGACATTTTCGCCTTGCAGTCGGCGATGGCGATCTTCTCCAGTTCCGCCGATTTTCTAAGCACTTCCTCCAATCCGCCTCCTCCGG
>JAISYD010000207.1 GCA_031270145.1 Planctomycetota bacterium | reverse complement strand
ATACCGGCCGTGGGCTACGGCCTCAGGTACAATTACGGCATCTTCCGCCAGACCATTGAGAACGGCTACCAGGTGGAACATCCGGATAACTGGCTGCAGAACGGCAACCCCTGGGAAATCGCCCGCCCGGAGCTGCGCATCCCCGTCCACTACGAAGGGCGTTGCGAGCAATGGAACGACAACGGCCGCGTCCGCCATCGCTGGGTCGACGCCAAGCCGGTGCTCGGCATGGCCTTCGACACCCCGGTGGTCGGCTACGGCGGCCACACGGTGAACACCCTCCGCCTGTGGTCGGCCTTCGCCACCGAGGACTTCGATTTCGAAGATTTCAACCGCGGCGACTACGTGGCGGCCATCGGCTCCAAGACCGAGGCCGAGAACCTGACCAAGGTGCTCTACCCCAACGACCTCCACTACACCGGCAAGGAGCTCCGGCTGAAGCAGCAATACCTCTTCGTCGCCTGCTCGCTCTGGGACATCGTCCGCCGCTTCAAGCACGACAAGGAGCCGTGGAGCGAGTTCCCCAACCGGGTGGCCATCCAGATGAACGACACCCACCCCTCGCTGGCGGTGCCGGAACTGATGCGCCTGCTGATCGACAACGAGGGCCTGGATCCCGCCGAGGCCTGGGAAATCACCGTCAAGTCGCTCGGCTACACCAACCACACCCTGATGCCCGAGGCGCTTGAGAAGTGGCCGGTGCCGATGTTCGAGAAGATCCTGCCCCGGCATCTCCAGATCATTTACGACATCAACTACCAGTTCATGCAAAAGGTGGCCATAGCCTTCCCCGGCGACATCGGCAAGCTCAACCGGATGAGCTTGATCGAGGAGTCGGAGCCCAAGCAGGTGCGCATGGCCAATCTCTGTATCGTCGGCTCGCACTCGACCAACGGCGTCGCCGCCATCCATACCGAGCTGCTGAAAAGCCGGGTGGTGCCCGACTTCGCCCAGATGTATCCCGAGCGCTTCAACTCGAAGACCAACGGCATCGCCCAGCGCCGCTGGCTTCTCAAGGCCAACCCGCCCCTGGCGGCGCTGATCTCCGACCGCATCGGCGACGGCTGGATAACCGACCTGGCGGAAATGAGGCGGCTGATCCCGCTGGCCGACGATCCCGACTTCCAGCGGGAGTTCCGGGAAACCAAGCTCAAGGCCAAGCTGGCCCTGGTGGACTGGGTGAAGAAGGATCTGGGCATCGAGTTGAACCCCGACTCCATTTTCGACACCCAGGTGAAGCGTCTGCACGAGTACAAGCGCCAATTGATGAACATCATCCACATCGTCATGCTCTACGGCCGGCTGCGCAAAAACCCCTCCCTGCCCTGGACGCCCCAGACCTTCCTCTTCGGGGCCAAGGCCGCGCCGGGCTACGAAATGGCCAAGCTCGTCATCAAGCTCATCAACAATGTGGCCGGGGTGGTGAACAACGATCCGGTTATCGGCGGCAGGCTGAAGGTGCATTTTCTCCCTAACTACCGGGTGTCGCTGGCCGAGAAAATCATCCCCGCTTCCGACGTCTCGGAGCAGATATCCACCGCCGGCACCGAGGCATCGGGCACCGGCAACATGAAATTCATGCTGAACGGCGCCGTCACCATCGGCACCCTTGACGGCGCCAACATCGAGATCATGGAGGAGGTCGGCCGGGAGAACATGTATATCTTCGGCCTGAATGCGCAGGAGGCCAAGGACCTGGCGCAAAATTACCGCCCGCTGGAGCTGTACCAGGCCAACGCCGAGGTCCGCGAGGCGCTGGACCTGATCTTCAACGGCCATTTTTCGGTGGGCGAGGGCCTGATCTTCGAACCGATCAAAAAGTCCCTGCTCGAATGGGGCGACCGCTACCTGCTGCTCGCCGATCTGCCCCGGTATTCCGAGGCCCAGGCCAAGCTCCAGGCCGGCTACGCGGATCAACGGGCTTGGTCCGGGAAGTCCATCATGAACGTCGCCTGTTCCGGAAAGTTCTCCTCTGACCGCACCATCATGGAATACGCGACGGAAATATGGCATACGCCGCCCCATCCGCTCGATGTCAGGAAGAAGCGGACCAACACCATCCGGGAAGCGCGAACCAACTGACGGGGCGCCTTGGGCGCCCAAACCGGACGGCCGGCTTTTCGGGCCGCGCCCCTCGCCGGCGCGGCCCGCCTTCCGTCCGGTCGGGCGGTTCCAGGCTTTCCGGCGGTCGTCGTTTCGGGGCGGAGGAATGGCATGGCGGTTTTCGCGGCGGTTTATTCAGGCATCGGGACCCAGTGGGCCGGCATGGGCCGCGAATTGTTCGCGGCGGAGCCGGCCTTCGCCGAGGGGCTGCGGGAGTTCGACGCCGCCTTCAAGGACATGGCCGGCTGGTCGGTGGAGGAATATCTATACCGGGAGGCGGGCGACGTCGCCCCGGCCTTTCGCGGCCATCCCTGCATCGTCGCCGTTTCCCTGGGCCTGACGGCGCTTTTGCGCTCGCGCGGCTTCACGCCGTCCCTGTGCGTTGGGCATAGCGGCGGCGAGGTCGCCGCCGCCTGCGCCTCGGGCGCGCTGGACGCGAAGCAGGCGGCCCGGGTCGCCCGGGAACACTCCCTAATTCTGAGCCGGGCGGGCGGCAGCGGGAAAATGCTCCATCTTTCCCTGCCGGGGGAAACGGCGGCCAGGCTGATCGCGCAGACGGGAGGCGAGGCGCGCGCGGCGGCGCTCAATTCCCCCTTCTCCACCGTGTGCAGCGGCCCGGAGGACATTTTGTCGGCGCTGGCGAAAAAGGCCGAGGCGCTCGCCCCCGGCTCGACTCGCTTCCTGCGGGTGGACGTGCCCTTCCACTCCCCGGCCATCGAGCATCTCCTGGGGGACTTTTCGGCCGGCCTGGGCGATCTGGAAGCGCGCGAGCCGGGCATCCCGCTGGTTTCGTCCCTGCGCGGCGCCCTGGCCGATGTATCGGGGCGGGCGGATTTCGGCCGGGATTACTGGGTCGAGCACATCCGCCAACCGGTGCGCTTCGCCGACGCCATGGCGGCGGTCCTGAAACTGGGCTATCGGCGCTTGGTGGAAATCTCCCCCCATGCCGTCCTGCAGGCCGCCGTGACCGAAAACGCGTCGGCCTTGGGCCTGGACATCGCCAGCACCGCCCTCATGGCGCGCCAGACCGACAGCCGGGACAGTTGCGGCGCCGCCCTGGCGATCATGGCGTCCTGGGACAAGCCGGTCGGCCGGGCCGGCTTGACCGGGCCCGCCGCCGCCCTGGCGCAACTGCCGCCGGAGCGGCGCAAAAACTCGCTGGAGGAGTTGGTATTGAGCCGCCTGGGCTCCTTGCTGGCCCGGGACGGCTGGTCGCCGGCGGATCGCGGGACGCCGTTCCAATATCTGGGCCTGACTTCCATTTCGGCCCTGCGCCTGGCCAGGGGTCTGACGGATGACGCCGGAATCCCCATCCCGGTGTCGGAGATTTTCAACCACCCGACCGTGAATGATCTGGCGGCCCGCCTGGCCGGACTCCTTTCCGCCGCGCCGGAGGCCGCCGTCCCCGGCGCGCCGGGCCGCCCCGCCGCCGGCGGCCCCATCGCCGTTGTCGGCGCCGCCTGCCGGCTGCCCGGCGGCATCGCCGATCTCGACAGCTATTGGCGCTTCCTCGGCGACGGCCGGGACGCGGTTGTTCCGATTCCGGCCGAACGCTGGGACCGGGAGCGCTATTACGACCAGGATCGGGAAAAACCCGGGAAGATGTACACCCGGGAAGCCGCCTTCCTGACCGCGCCGCTGGACGGTTTCGACTCCTTCTTCTTCATGGTTTCCGACCAGGAAGCCAGCCAGATGGACCCGCAGCAGCGCCTGCTGCTGGAACTCGCCTGGGAAGCCTTCGAGCAGGCCGGGATCAACCCGGCCGCCCTCCGCGGCGGCGACACGGCCGTGTTCACCGCCCTCACCGAATCCGACTACCGCCAGGCGCACCGCGCCTCGTACCGGCGCGGGCTGATTGACGCCTATTCCCTGACCGGCACCTCGTCCAGCGGCGCCTGCGGCCGCCTTTCCTATTTTTTCGGTTTCGAGGGGCCGTGCTGGAGCGTGGACACCGCCTGCTCCTCCAGCCTGGTGGCCCTGCATTGCGCCTGCGGCAGTTTGCGCGCCGGGGAGTGCGGGCTGGCCCTGGTCGCTTCCGCCTCGCTGATGCTGACGCCGGACTTGCACATTTGTTTCAGCAAGCTCGGGGCCATCAGCCCGGACGGCCGGAGCAAGTCCTTTGACGACCTGGCCGACGGCTACGGCCGGGGCGAGGGCGGAGCCGCGGTCCTGTTGAAGCGCCTGGCCGACGCGGAAAGGGACGGGGACGACATCCTCGGCCTCATCCTCGGCAGCGCCGTCAACCAGGACGGCCGGAGCAACGGTCTCACCGCCCCCAACGGATTGGCCCAGCGCAAGGTCATCGATCGCGCCCTGGCGGCGGCGGGGCTCTCGCCCCTCGACATTTCCTTCGTGGAGGCCCACGGTACCGGCACCGCCCTGGGCGACGCCATTGAACTGGATTCCCTCGCCGCCGCCTATTGCCGGGGGCGGAAGCGCGAATTTCCCCTGCGCATCGGCTCGGTGAAGGCCAATATCGGACACTTGGAACCGGCGGCCGGCCTGGCCTCGCTCATCAAGGTCCTGCTCTGTCTGCGCCACCGGGCCATACCCGCCAATATCCATGTCAAAACCCCCAATAGCCGTTTCGATTTCGCCGGGAACGCGGTGGAGGCTCCCACCGCCCTGGCGGCCTGGGAGTCCGACCCCCGCGATCCGGCGGCGCCCCGGCGCGCCGGCCTTAGCGCCTTCGGTTTTTCCGGAGTGAACGGCCACGCCATTGTCGGGGAATATCTCCCGCCGCCGGACCCGCCCGGCCCCGGGGAGGGGGCGGAAAAGGCCGCTCCCGATCCGGATCAGCTTTTCCTGCCCCTGTCGGCCAAGACGCCGCCCGCCCTGCGCGAACTGGCGAGCCGGACCGCCGAAATGCTTCGGGGGCTGGATGCCCGGGATGCCGCCGCCCTGTGCCGCGCCATGGGCGCCGCCCGTCCGTCCTTTCCCTGCCGGCTCTTTGGTCTGGGCGGGGACGGCCGGGAATTGGCCGCCTCCCTGGAAGGGGCGGAGATTGCCGCGCCGGCGGCCGTCTCCGGACCGGTACTGCTTTTCACCGGCCAGGGCTCGCAGTATCCCGGCATGGGGAAAGTCCTCTACGAGCTCTATCCGGCCTTCCGGGTCTGCCTGGACTCCTCCTTCGCCATCCTGTCCCGCCGCGGGTTCAATGCCGGGGAATTGCTGTTCGGCGCCGCCTCGGCCGCCGACCTGGAGGACACCGCCCTGGCCCAGCCGCTCATAGCCGCGGTTTCCTACGCGCTTCTGCGCCTGTGGGAAAGTTTCGGGCTGCGCTGTTCGGCGGTGCTGGGCCACAGCATCGGCGAATATCCGGCCGCCGCCGCCGCTGGGATCATGAGTCAAGAGGATATGCTGGCTTTGGCCGAGGCTAGGGGCCGGATCATGCGGGACGCCCCGGCCGGGGCGATGGCCGTCGTCTTCGCCTCCGGGGAGGAGGTTCTGCCGGCGCTGGCTCCAACGCCCGAAGTCGTGGTGGCGGCGGTCAATTCCCCCCGGAACCTGACCCTTTCCGGTCCGATCCCGGCTCTGGATTCGGCGTTGGCCGCCCTGGGCCGGAAGGGGATTGGCTGCAAGCGGCTGCGGGTTTCCGGCGCCTTCCATTCCCCCGCCATGCGGGAGGCGGCGGATCGCTTCGCCGACGCCTTCGCCGGAGTGAAGCTCGGCCCCCCCGGCGGCGTCGCCTTCATTTCCAGTCTGGACGGGCGCGTCAATCCCGGGGATGTCGCCAGTCCCGATTATTGGCTGCGGCAGATCCTGTCGCCGGTGCGTTTCGCCGACGGCCTCGGCGCCGCGGCGGAGTTTTCCCGGCTGGCGCTTGAGGTCGGCCCGTCGGCGGCCCTCACCGCCATCGCGGGCGAAAATGCCGGCGCCCCGGAGGCGGTCGCCAGCCTGTCGCCCGGCCAGCCGGCCCTGCGCACGCTTTTCGCCGCCGCCGGTCGGCTTTTTCGCCAGGGCGTGGATTTGGATTTCGCGGCCGTCTTTTCCCCTTTCCCCAGGAAGCGCCTCCGCGTCCCCGGCTATCCCTTCCAGCGCCGGAGCCATTGGCTGCCGGTGGTGACGGATCCGCCGTACGCATCGGCCGTCCCGGCGTCGGCGGCCGGAAGCCGGCGTTTCAGCCAGGCCCTGGGGCCGGCCGCGCTTTTTGAAAGCGTCTTCGATTCCTCCGGGCCGTATTTTGTCCAGGAGCACGTGATTTTCGGCCAGGCCATCAGTCCCGCCGCCGGCCACTTGGCCATGCTGCTGGCGGCGGCCAGGGACCTCTGGGGCGAAACGCCGGTTGAAATCCGCGAGGCGGATTTCCTCGCCCCGCTTGTGCTGGGGCGGGGCGAATCCCGGCTGGTGCAGATAGTGATCGACAACCCCGATGTGGAGGAAAGCCGCTTCAAGTTGGTCAGCGCCGCCCTGGATTCCAGCGGCCGGCCGGCCGGAGGGGATGTTTGGCGGACCCATTGTACCGGCCTGCTTTCACGCCGCCCCGCGCCCCGGCCGCCGGATGCCCCGGCGGATCAATGCGCCGCGCTGGCCCCGCCCGCCGATTTTGGGACGCCCATGGCCGGCGCGGATTTCTATCGGCGCTTCACCGAACTCGGTTACGATGTTGGCCGGGGCTTCCAGCGCATCGCGGACATACGCGTCTCCGGCGGCGAAGCCATTTGCCGGGTCGAGATCCGCCGGAACGAGGACTGTGAGGCCGGGCAGGTCATATATCCCGGCGCCCTTGATTCCATACTCCAAACCATGATGACCTCGCGCCTCCTAGAACTGACGGGAACCATGCGGAAAGGCGAGTCCCTGTTCATACCGATGCGCCTGGAGCGCCTGACCCTGTGG
>JAISYD010000097.1 GCA_031270145.1 Planctomycetota bacterium | reverse complement strand
TTGTAAACCATGCCGTTTTGCAACTGGGTGAATTTGGCGTCCTGGCCGCCCAACTCACTGATAGTGTCGACCTGCGGGTCGATGAAGACGGCGGCGGCGGCGTGGGCGGTTATTTCGTTGGTGGCGAGATCCGCCCCGATCAGGGCTCCGATCATTCTACGCCCCGAGCCGGTGGCGCCAACCCCCTTGATGTCGAGGCCGAAACCGCCCTCGATCTCCATGGCCCGCGCCGCCCGCATCAGAAGCTGCACCGCCTTGATGGGATTGCCGGCGGTTTTCCGGTAAATCCAGCCCACCACCCGGCGATCCCGATCCAGGAACACCGCTTTGGTGGAGGTTGAGCCTATGTCAATGCCGAAAGCGGCTTCGATGTTTCCCGAGCGTGGGGCGACAATGGCGATTTCCGAATCGTCGGCATCGACCCAATGGCGAAACCAGGCGAATTCCGGATATTTCGACAGTTTCAACTCAAGGGGCGGCCGGAGAGACTCCAATCCGTCCCGGCCGGAGGCGCAAGCGGTTGAGGCGGCGGATACAGCGTTCCAATTCGGCTTGGCGCGGCCGGTATTTTCCCGCGCCCGCGTCAAAGCCACCCGGGACGCCCCCAAGGCCCCGATCAGATGCGGATTTTCCGGCACCACCACTTCCACCCCCAGCTTGTCGCGAACCGCCCCGGCCACTACGGGGTTGATGGCGACTCCGCCGATGACGGCGGTCTTGCCGGAGAGAGTTCGTCCGCCCAGGAGGCCGTCGACGGTCGAATTCCCCAGTCCCACGCAAAGGCCGGCGGCGATGGCGTCGACCGTGAACCCTTCCTGCTGAAGATGGATCATGTCGGACTTGGCGAAAACGGCGCAACGAGTGGCGACGGCCGGCGGCTTCTTGCCGTAATTGCCGGCCCGCTCGCCCAGCTCGGCCGGCGTCACCTGGAGGCGGAGCGACTGCTGATCCAGAAAGGCGCCGGTGCCCGAGGCGCAAGCGCTGTTGATGGAACTCCGTTGATAACTCCCGTCCACGGCAAGACGGGTCAGGCTGAAGGAACCGCCGCCGATTTGGATTATGTTCCTGGCGTCGGCAATCCTAGCCCTGACCCCTTCCACCCCGGCCACCACGGGATCGATGAAATCGCCGCCGAATTCGGCCAGGCCGCCGCCGCCGGATCCGGTGCGGACCAGCCCGTCGATCCGATCCAGCGGATAAGAGGCCAGGAGTTTCCGCGCCGTCGCCGCCGGTTCTCCCCGGTGGCGCTCGTAATCCGACCTGATAATTTTCAGTTTGGCGTCAATGAGGACAATCCCCACAAAAAGACTGCCCACATCCAGTCCTAGATAATACATGCCGTAAATGCCCGCCTTTCCCCAACCGCTCCGGGAGTTCAGTCGACAAATAAGCCGACGTCAACTCAAATCGTGCGCCGGCGAAGACGATTTTATGGGTTTTGCCGTTTTTAACAAGTTTTTTCAGGGAGCCTTCAATCAATCCGGCCGCTTCTTTTTCCGCATTTCCAGGCATTTCGGCCCATCCGGAACCTGAAAGGCCCTTCCCGTCTCCAGATAGCCGAGCTTGCGGTAGATATGGAAGTTCTCAACGCTTTGCTCGCCGCAGTCGAGGACAAACGACTTGGCCTCCGGACAGGCCGCCTCCGTCGCTAGAATCAGGCGTTGGCCAATGCCCCTGCCTTGCCGGGCGGGCTCGACCGACAGCCGGCAGAAATGAATCTCGCCGTCCTCCAGTTCCTCAATCCGGATGGACGCCACTATTTCCCCTTCGCATTCGCCCACGAACAGGCGTTTGCCGGCCGCGATTTCCTCGGCCAGGGTTTTCGGCGTTTCAAGGAGGGGCGGCAGATTGGAACCGTAGAGGGGGACCTCCTTGGCGGCATAAGCCCGGCGCTGAATCGCCAGCGCCGCCGGATAGTCTCCGGGACGACCGGGACGGAAAACAATCGCGTCCACCCCATTTTTTCCCCGCATGGTTGAAGCGCCCCTCGCCGAATCGGCAGCACTGGATGTTTTCACCGCTACAATCGAAACAAATATCCGCCTCTTTGCAAGTTTCTTTTTCAAAACCATGGCCGGTATTGACAAAATCCGACCCGTCATTTATAGTTGCCGGAATGATTGTAGGCTTTCCCGCCGGAAAGGCGGTTTTTTAATTGTCTGTGCGACGCAGGAGGGAAAAAGAACATGGCACGCTCAAGAGCCAAACCCAGCGCCACCCATCGTGGCAAGCACAAGGTCAGGAAGTTGCGCAAGGGCTGTCTGCCGCCTGAAAAGGACAGCGCCCGCAAATAGGGGCGCAAACCCGGTTTTTGCCCGAAACCTCCTCCGGACCGGCCGTCGGAGGTGTTGCGTCGCAATAGGAGCGCCATGGAGTTTCCCGACTTCAGCGATTCCGGGGTGCGGTTGCCCATACGCCCCGAGGGGATTGCCTTCGATCTGGACGGAACCCTGCTAGACCATGACGGCCGGCTGGACGAGTCGGTGGCCCGGGCGGTCAGACTGATTGCCAAAGCCGGGATCAAGGTGTTCCTGGTCACCGGACGGCAACTTTCGTCCTGCGAGCCTTTTTGGCGGGAGTTGGAATTGACGACTCCCCTGGCCACTTGCAACGGCGCCTGCGTCGGTTTTCCCGGCCGGGAGCCTTTTTTCCACCTCCGCCTGTCCAGGATCGCCCGCGACGCGATCCTGCGGCTGGGAGACGCATACGACCTCTATATAAATTACTATATCGACAACCAGGTTTACACCCTGAAGGATTCTTCGGAGCGCGATTGGTATTCGCGCCGCTTTTACCCGGTGAAGTATCTGCCAGATCGCGACGATCCGGTTTTCCGTCGCCTGCCGACCAAATGCCTCTGCGTCGTCCCGGAAAACGATCTGGAGCGCCTGTCGGAAACCTTCTCCGACGCCCTGGAAAACCAGGCCGTCGTCACCAGTTCAAACAACCGCTGCATTGAAATCATCCCCCCCGGCGCCGACAAGGCGCTAGGCATCAAGACGCTCGCCGATTGGGCCAAAATACCCATGGAACATTTCATCGCGGTGGGGGATGCCATGAACGATCTGCCCATGCTAAGGGAAGCCGGTTTTTCCATAACCTTCAAATCCGGGGATCCCAACCTGGCCAACCAGGTCGACATGATTATTCCGCCGCTTTGGGAGGACGGCATCGACGTCCTCGCCAAATGCGTGCTGGGCCTAAGCTATTCCGGGCGTTTCCTTACCCCGCGCTCCCGACGCTTTTTCAAGAAATAACCGGCATGGGCAAACAGCGGAAGCAAACCGGGCAGACTACCCCGCCAACCTCCAGCCGCCCCGGCGGGGAAGTCGGGGCCAAAGCGCAGCCGGCCTGGCGTTCCGGCCTGGATTTCATAGTCATGCTGGGCGGAGCCGTCCTCATCGCCCTGGCAATCAAAGCCTACGCTTTCGACGTTTACCTGATCCCCTCCGGCAGCATGGAGACCGCCCTGCACGGCCGCCCGGACGGCGGCGACCGCATCTTCTGCTCCAAGCTGCATTTCCTTTTCCGCCCGATCCGGCGCTGGGAGGTGGCGGTTTTCCTGTTCCCGTTCGAGCAGGCCAGGCAAAAAGCCAGGAGCCCCAGGGAACTGGAAGCCATCCAGGAGTACAATGACCAGAATTTCGTCAAGCGGATCATCGGGCTTCCCGGCGAGACGCTGGCCATCCACCGGGGAGACGTCTGGGTTCGCCGTATCGACTCGCGCGCCGACTTCAAGCGCCTCGACAAACCCGATTCGGTCCAGCGCGGCATGTGGCAAAACGTATATGAGGAGGATTTTTCCGATCTGTCGAAAACCGAATTGGAGAAATCCTGGCGGATTTCCGGCCACTTGACCCGTCCGCGAAAAAACGAGCCGCTGCTCCTTTCCCCAGGCGACGGCGCAATCCGCCTCGATTTCCGGCCGCTAGTTCCGTCCCGCGCGAAAAAAGGGGAAATGGAGGAGTTGCCCGGCATCCCGGATCGCTACATCCTGGAACAGCCGGTGCAATTCAGGTGCCGGGGCGCAACCGCCGACGGCGGGATCTGCGGCCGGCTGTTCGTCAAAACCGTCAAGACCCAGTCCATGCTGGCCCGCTGTCCCGTCTGCGGCTACTTGAACGACGA
Organism: Planctomycetota bacterium; assembly: GCA_031270145.1. GTDB lineage: Bacteria > Planctomycetota > SZUA-567 > SZUA-567 > SZUA-567 > JAJBSZ01. The sequence goes on along the minus strand of JAISYD010000097.1, from coordinate 15,228 downwards.
AACCTCGGCCGTATTCTATCACCGCCGCTCCGGCCTCTACCAAAACTTTGCGGGCAAACATCTATACGACATCCTCTCCGGCGCCGATTCGCCCTACGTCCCCCAGGGCGAGGAGGTCAATCCTCGCGGCATCGACTACCATATTGTCCCGGATCTGCGGGTGCTGGCCGATTTGACCTTGGAGACGGAAAATTCGCTTTTCGCCATAACCCTCCGGGAGGACGACCGCCGCGTCCAGGCAAGATTCAACGGCGACGGACGGGTGGAAATCCGCCAAAACGACCAGCCGTCGCGGCCGGAGGCGCGAGCCGTGGCCGATCTCCGGTCCGGACAAAACCACCGGGTTGAATTCTATTTGGCCGATGGCGTCGCCCGCCTGTTCATCGACTCGGAGGAGAAATGCCTGCTGGAATTGCCGATCCGGAACGAGCGCCGCTCCCAACCCGGCAACCTGCCGAAAAGCTCGGGCGTCTCCCTCTCGGCCGAAGGCGGCGACCTCCGAATAAACCGCCTCGGGATCGACCGGGACATTTTTTATTACAGCGGCTGGGAAGGCAGGGACGGCGAGAAGTTTCCCGCCATGAACTCCCTCGGGGAAGTCCAAGTTGACGCCGATTCCTTCTTTCCCATGGGGGATCATTGCCCTAGCTCCTACGACGCCCGTACCTGGGGGCCGGTGCCGCTGGCCTCCCTGCGGGGTCCGGCCCTGTTCACCTGGTGGCCGCCGGAACGCCTAGGCTTGATCGCCTCCCCATGACGGAGGACTTCCGGCGCCGGCAAACGGCGATCATCCGGAATCCCCGAAAACGCTTCCCTTTTTGCCGATTTTCCGCACAATTCAGGGATGGCCTCCCGAATGGCCTAAAGGGGAAACTGCCATGGCACAACCCGCGCGGCTGGAATGCCCGGAATGCGGCTCGACGTACCGCCTGAAGAGAATCGTTCCGGACAAAGCGTACAAATGCCAAAAATGCGGCGCCGACCTCTGTCCCGCCGCCGACGAACTTCCTCCGCTCCCGGCCGCCTCCCCAACCGGAATGCTGGAAAAACAGCAGTCGAACCCCATTACGGTAGCCAGCGGCGACGAGTGGTTGTATCTTGACAACCGCCTGCGGGAGCTTTCGGAAAGCCTGGATTCCGGGATCAAAAGCCTGGATTCGGGCTGGGACAACCGCTTCAAGCATCTGGACGGCAAGTTCTCCCTTCTGCTTGAGCGTTTTGATCCAGCCATCCTGTCCGCCCTAGCCGAAAAACTGGAAGAAATCGCGAGGCGAATTCCGGAGAACGGCGAAACACCGGGAGAAAAAGGCGAAGCCCGTCCCAATGCCGGGGCCGAAAAGGATCTGACGCTGGAAATCGACGTCAACGCCCTGGCCGAGCGGCTGGCCGCCAAGCTGCGCGGCCACTCCCCCAGCCTAGTTCCGGAAAGCGGCTCAATTATCGACGCCTTGACGCGGATGGCGGATGAACTGGTGAAAGAGCAATCGGCCAACACCTCCCGGCTGGATCTGCTGGCGAACGAAATCCGGAACGCCGTAAGCAACATCGCCGATTTCGAGGAATGGCGGAGCGGACTTCCCGAGAAGGTGGCCGACGAAATCGGCCGCACCGTCGAGACGCGAGTGGTCGGCCCCATCTCCGGAGCCCTGGCCCGGCAAGCGCCCAGCATCCTTTCCGACCTGCAGGACAACCGGCTGGTCGACATCGTTTCCCGATCGGTAAGGGAGGCGCAACGGCCGTTGCTGCGGGAAATTCTCTCCGGCGGACGGGTCGGCGTCCCGGTCTGGCTGTTCGCCTCCGTCCTGCTTCCCCTATTGCTGCTCCTGGGCTATTTGTTCCTGCCCGGCGAATTCGCCTCCAACGACGCCGACGACGCCTTGAGGCGCGCCGACGAAAGCCTAGCCCGACTGGAGGCGAACGGCATCCCCCTGGCCCAGGAGGCCGATGCCCGATTGCGGAGCGTGGAGGAAACGGTCCTGGATCTGCACGACCGGGCCCTGGCCCACGCGAGAAATTCCGCCGCCCTGGAGGAACAGGTGAAAAACCTGAACCTCAGGCTGGCCGAAAAGGAAATGCTGGTCGACGAATACCGGGACACCCTTCAGCGCCAAGTCAAGCTGCTCAACGTCTACCGGACGCGCCTGACCCAATTGGGAGCGACGCCGGAGCCGCTGGGCGAATGACCCCGGATCCGCTCGAGGCCATGCGCCTTTTCTACGCGGAGGCGGACGGGGCGATTGCCGCCGCCGGGGGGTTGTGCCGCAATTGCGGCGCTTGTTGCCATTTTGAAACCGCCGGGCACATCCTTTACGCCAGCCGCCTTGAGCGTTTTTATCTGGCTCGGACGGCGCTCAGAGCCGCGGCGACGGAACAGCCGGCGGAACTCCTGGCCGCCGGCCTCCGCTGCCCTTTCCAATCGGCTGGCGGCTGCCTAGCCAGGATCGGCAGGCCGCTCGGCTGCCGCCTGCATTTTTGTTCAGCCCAGAACGACGACTTTTCCGAATCGTGGCATCGGGAATTGAAGCGGTTGCACGAAACCACGGGAGCGCCCTGGGATTACAAACCGTTCCTGCCGTTCAATTGGCGGCAGGCGGCGAAAAAGCCATAGGAACGCCCCGCGGCTGGCGCCGGCGATCCCGCCATCGCGCCCAGGCGCATTTATTCCGCAATGAGCTCCTGATGGATGTTCAGGCGCGTGTTCGACGCCGAAACCACCCTATTCCTGCCCATGTACTTGGCTTTGTAGAGCGCCATGTCGGAGCGATCAATGAACTGCTCAATGGATTCGCCGTCGTCGTATTCCGCCACTCCCATGGAACAAGTGATGGGGATGGCCAAGTTGCCGCAAATCATGCTGGTATTCCCGATTTCGCCGCGGATGCGCTCAGCCACAATCATCGCCCGACTCACATTTGTGTAGGGCATGATGATGACGAACTCCTCGCCGCCGTATCGGGCCGGGATGTCCACCTCGTTGCGGATCGACAGTTTTATCCGCTCCCCCACCTGCCTCAACACATCGTCTCCGCACACATGGCCGTAAACGTCGTTGCACTGCTTGAAATGGTCGATGTCGAGCATGGCGATGGAAAGATCGTGCCGATGCCGCCTGGCCTGGGTTATGGCCGAATTCAGCAGATCAATCAAGTGCCGGCGGTTGAAAAGCTTGGTGAGGGGATCGATTATCGCCATTTCTCTCAATTGTTTGATAAGCAAGACGTTGTACAGGCTGGAAGTTATGAGGTTGCCGAAAATGGAGGCGAAATCGACATTGTTCAGATCAATGCCGCCCTTGGGATCGCCAATCACAATCCCGCCCAGGAGCAGCGGGGAAGGCTCATGTTCATCCTGCTGTTTCATGAGCAGGGGAAAAATTATCGACCAGCCGGCGAACAGGTCCAGCCATTCGGAGGAGACGGGAATGGGATTCTCCAACTTGCCGTCGATGGCGATGGACCCGGTTTCCGGAAGATATTCCGCCACATAGGGATCAAAACGATCGAGGAACAACTTGAACAGAAGATGATCGCCATTCACCTGCCGGTTCAAGGGCGTTCGCAGCTGGCAGGATTCGGTTGCGGCATGGAGACCGAGGGTTTCCGTGTCGGCGTCATAAAGGAACATGGCCGCCTGGCTGCAATTGAAGATGCCGGGCAACTCGTTCAAGACGATTTCCGATATGGTTTCGATGCTGGCGGCGTTCAGATGGGTGGCCAGCCTGGCGATGACGGAAAGATGGTTCAGGTTGTTTTTGAACTCGCGGGCCTCCCAGGCCTGGTAACTGTTGTCGCTTTCCAGTTGGGCGTAGGCGTGTTGCAGGGAGATCGTGTGGCTGATCAACCGTTCGCGCTCCATCGCCTCCAACTCGATCCGGGGATAAATGATGGCGCACGACAATTCCTGATCGGCGGCGCGGGGATATTTCAAGCCGCCGCCAACCTCATTGAAGAAGTCGGATCCCGAATCAGCCATTTTTCGTCTTGTCCATTTCCAATTTTTCTTTCATCGGAGCCGCTCTTCCCCCTCCCGCCCTCTTCAATCAAAAAAACGACTCGCCCGCGATCAATTCATCCAGCGTCTCGCGGCGGCGGATCAGGCGGCTCCCGCCGCCGTCAACCATGACTTCGGCCGGACGGAGGCGGGAATTGTAGTTTGACGCCATGCTGAACCCGTAGGCTCCGGCGGAAAAGAAGGCGACAAGATCGCCCCGATCCATGGGCGGCAGGCGCCGGGCCCGGGCGAAACAGTCGGACGATTCGCAGACCGGGCCGACCACATCGGTGGTCCGCAGACCATCCGCGCCCACCGCGCGGCCAGCCTGGGCGCTTTCGGCGTAGAAGACTTCCAGGCCGAAGTATTCCTGGGCATCGGGCGAATTGAAAATATAGGCGGGCGGCGGACGGGTGGACAAGGCCGGCCAGCAAAAATGATAGGCGTCGTACATGGCGGGACGGACAAGATCGTTCATCCCGGCGTCGACGATGGTGAAATGCCTGGTTCCGTTGTCCTTGACGTAAAGTACGCGGGAAAGGAGAAGGGAATTGTTGCCGGCAATGCAGCGGCCGGGCTCCAGGATCAGCTTGCAACCGGCCGCCTTGACGAAGGGTACGACGGCTTGGGCGTATTCCTGGAAGGAGGGGACGGTTTGATCCCGGTACAGGAGGCCGAAGCCGCCGCCGATGTTGATGTATTCCAGATGCGCCCTGGGGGAACGGTGATCCCGGATGAAGTCGGACATTTTGGCCAGCGCCTGCCGATAGGGCTCGGTGGAATAAATGGGGCTCCCCAAGTGCATATCCAGGCCTAGCAGGCGGATGTTGGGATGCAAGGCGATGTTGCTGACGATGCGGGAAGCGGTGGCGAAGTCGATGCCGAATTTATTCTCTTTTCTTCCGGTGGTGGTCTTGGCGTTGGTCTTGGCGTCGACGTCGGGGTTCAGCCGGAGCGCCACCGGAGCAACCGTCCCGAGGCTGGCCGCCAGAGCCTGGATGTTGTCCAACTCGGCCTCGGATTCGATATTGAACATCAGGATGTCGTTGTCGAGGGCCAGGCGGATTTCCTCATCCGACTTGCCGACCCCGGAGAAGACGATCTTCCTGGGATCCGCCCCGGCCTTCATGGCGCGGAAAAGTTCGCCGCCGGAAACAATGTCGAAACCGGCGCCCTCGGCCCGGAGTACGGCGAGGACGGCCAGGTTGGAGCAGGATTTAACGGAAAAGGCCACGATGGGCGACAGTTCCGAAAAAGCCTTGCGGATGCAGGCGAAAACGTCGGCCAGGCCGTTCTTGGAATAAACATAGAGCGGCGTGCCGTATTCCCCGGCCAAGTCCTTGGCCGGCGTATCCTCGCAAAACAACTCGTTGTCCCGATAACTGAAGCGTTTCATAAGGCGGATTGCCCCTTTATCCCGAATCCCGCTCGGACTCCGAAACTTTTTCCCGGCGGCTATTTGCCGTACACCTTTTCCGAATCAAAAACTTTTTCGCCGTCCTCGACCAATCCGGAATCGGTCAGCCGGCGGTAAAAACATGAGCGCATGCCGGTGTGGCAGGCGGCCCCGCCGTTCTGCTTAACTTTGATCAATACGCAATCCAAGTCGCAATCGAAGCGGATGTCCCTGACCTCCTGGGTATGGCCGCTGGTTTCGCCCTTGACCCAGAATTTTTTCCGGCTGCGGCTCCAATAGGAAGCCAGTTTTTTTTCCGCCGTGTCCTTCAGGCTCTCCCGGTTCATATAGGCGACCATAAGGACTTCGCCGGTCTCGGCGTCCTGGGCCACGCAGGGAATAAGCCCGTTTTGATCAAACTTCAATTCATCCAAAAACGCCAAATCCATCATGCCCTCCCCGGCTTGCGGCAGATAACCGTCAATGCGCATTTTCCGGCCGCACCAACGGCAAGCCATTGCCGGCCGCGGAATGCAAAACCACCTTTCTGGCCGCCGAGCGGCCAGAAACGCCTCGCAGGATTGAATATACCCAATAGCCAAGTTATTGCAAGAAAAATCCAGATCGAAATGATGACGCCCCACCGCAATGGGAACGCCTTGCCTCCGAGAGGACAAAGCGTTCCCAAAAATGGCTAACGATTATTCATAAGCCTAGTTTCACACATACCCCAACAAGGTTGGAAGGATGGTGGAAAACCAGGGGACAAAGGTTATAAGGAGAATCACCGCGGTCATCACCACGATATAGGGCAACACTCCGATCGCCAATTTCTCCACCGACACATTGGATATTTTCGAGGCCACGAAGATATTCACCCCCAGCGGCGGCGTAAGCAGACCGACTTCGTTGCACATGATCATGACGATCCCGAAGTGGATGGGATCGACGCCAAGCTTGATGATCATGGGGAGCAGCACCGGGGTCACCAAAATCACCGTCACCAGGGTTTCCATGAACATGCCCAGGACATAGAGGGCGGCAATGATGAGCAGCAGGACGACATACTTGTTCTGGGAAAACTCCAGGACGGCGTTGGCCAGGCGCAGAGGCGCCTCCTCGTAGGTGAGTATCCGGCCGAACAGGGTGGCGGCGCCCATGATGACCACCAGACTGCCGCACATGATGGCGCCTTCGTTGAGCGACTCCACCACCTTCCTGACGTTAAGGGTGCGGTTGACCAGGAAGCCCACGAGGAGCGCCCACATCACAGCCACCACCGACGCCTCGACCGGGGTGGCCAGGCCGGTATAAATGGAACCCAGCACCACCACTATGGTGGCGAGCGAGAAAAAGCCGTGGTAAACGGTTCGGAAAAGCAGCCCAAAGGAGAAAATCGGGGTGGTTTCGTCGCCCCGAAAGTTGTTCCGGCGGGCCAAAACCCAAGCGGTCAGGCAGAGCGCGAAGGACAAGACGAAGCCAGGCACGAAACCAGCGGTGAACATGCCGGTCACCGAGAGGTTGCCGATGATGGCGTAGAGGATCATCGGATTGCTGGGCGGGATGAGGATGCCGATGGTTCCCCCGGTGGCGGCGGCGGAGCCGGCGTAGACCCCGCTATAGCCGTTGCGCATCATGGCGGGGATGAGCAGAGTCCCCACCGCGGCCACCGTACTGGTGCCGGAGCCGGAGATGGCCGCGAACAGGGTGCAGGCGAGAATGGTGGTTATGCCCATGCCGCCATAGGTGCGGCCGACCAGGATTTTCACCACATTCACAATCTGCGCGGTGATTTGCGCCTTTTCCATCAGCGAACCGGCCACCAAAAAACAGGGTATGGCCAAAAGCGGGAAGATGTTCATACCCTCGAAAAGCGAGGTGGTTATGACCGCCAGGGGCAGGAATTCGTCGGCAAACAGGGAAATCGCGGCTGAAATGGCGAGGGAGGCGAAGACCGGCACGCCTATGATCAGCAGGAGGATGAAGGCCAAGACGCAAACGGTTAGGGTAGACATCACACGCCCTCCGACTCGATGGACAACCGTTCCCAATGGCCCCAGTTTTTGATGTAAAGCTCAATCGTACGCCAGGACATGAGGAAGAAGGCTATGGGGATGATGCATTCGACATAAGCCTTGACGATGCCTAGGGTGGGTGAGATCTCGGGATAGCGGAAGGAGTCGGCCAGCATCTCCACCCCGTAGACGGCAAAAAAGATGTTGAAGCCAACCCATATGAGATCGGAGATGAAGCGAAAGGCCACCTTGACCTTGAAGGGGACCAGCATGAACTGGGCGGTGATGCGCACATGCCCGGCTCGCTTGGCGGCCAGGGATGCCCCGAAATAGACGGCCCAAACAAAAGTGTAGCGGGACAGCTCCTCCGCCCAGGGCACCGAGCCGCCGGTGGTGGCGCGCATGACAACCTGCAACGACAAGGCGGCGATCATGACGGCCAGGAAAAAGGCGGAAAGAATCTCCTCGAAATTCGCGTACAGCCAGCGAAGGCTCTTCATAAGCGCAAGTCCTCCCACGCGGCGACTTTTATCATGGCGAAAGCCCCGGCGCCCACCCCCCCGGCGGATCAAGGTCCGCCAGGGGGAACGGTCGCATATTCAGGTTGCCTATTTGCCGGCCTTGATGATGGCAAGGGCCTGGTCGATCATTTCCTTGTTGCCGATCAGCTCATAGAACTTGGGCCAAATGGCGCGGGCCTTTTCGATCCAGACATCCTCGTCCTCCAAAGCGTTGACCGTCATGCCGTGCTCGATGGCGAGCTTTTTGCAAATGTCCTCCTGATCCGCCACCCATTTCCACTCGGTATCCTGGCCGACCGCCACCGCTTTTTCGATAAGGGCCTTGGTGTCCGGATCCTGCCGTTGATACCAAGGTTCGCCCACGGCGATGGCGCCGGTCCATAGCATATAATGCAACTCGGTGACGAATTTCTGCACTTCCCAGAATTTGTTGTCGCGGATGGTGAAGAAGGGGTTCTCCTGGCCGTCGATGACGCCCTGCTGCAGCCCGTTAAACACCTCGGCCCAAGCCATCGGATGCGGTTCGATGCCCCAGGCGCTGAATACCGCCAGTTGGGTGACGCTGGGGGAGACGCGCAGCTTCAAGCCCTGAAGATCGCCGATTTTCCTGATGGCGTGTTTGGCGTTGGTGATATTCCGGTAGCCGCCGAGGATCCAGCCAAGCGGCCGGGCCTGGTTCTGGGTGACCGCGATGTTGGCCAGTTTTTGCGTGAAATCCTTGTTGGTCAGGAGGGTGGCGGCGTCGCTGGGTTCGGGAAAAAGATAGGGGAGGGTGAGGATGTTCAGGATGGGGGCCGAGGGCGCGATATTGCCGGTGAAGGCGGTGGCGATTTGCAGTTCCCCGGTGCGGAGCTGCTTGATGTTCGACTGCTCATCGCCCATGGTGCCGTTCAGGAACACCTTTACGGTGATGGCGCCCTTCGATTCCTCTTCCAGGACCTTTTTTATGGCCTGGATGGCGATGTCGTGCTGGGAATTGGCCGGATTGGCGGTGGCGATGGTGACGGTCTGGGCCTTGTAGGTCCCGGCCAGGACGGATGCCTGGAGACAGGCGGCGGCCAGGATCAGGGTTAATGACTTGCGCATACATTGCTCCTTTCAATTCGGGGCGAAAATAACCAACGCGAAAACAGGACACGGAGTCCCGCCAAGCTTGACAGGTTTGCCTTAGGCATAAGCAAGCGCATCTAAATCAAGATGGAATAGCTAGAGAACCCCGTAGCGAAACGATGGGGCGCAGTCCCCTATAGTCAATAATAATTATATGCGATCCCATGAGTTTTGGCAAAAAGAAAAACCCGCGGCCAATACCGATTCAGTCAAAGTCCAAAAAAGAGGTGGCGCAGGCCGGGAAACTGCCGACCCGGATGCCCACCTCCTCCTCCGCCGGCGGATAAAATATACCCGGCGGCTTGGGTCGCCTGGCGGCTGGCTTGACGGCGGATTCGGCTTCCTCCGTCTTCTCGATCGGCGGACATTTCGCCGTTTCCGGCTTGGCGGCGGCGGCCACCGTCTTCGCCATTTCCCCCGGTTTTTCAGGCGGCTTGGCGGCGGGTTCGGCTTCCTCCGTCTTCCTGATCGGCGGACATTTCATCGTTTTCGCCTTGGAGGTGGCGTCAGCCATTTTCACCATTTCTCCTGATTTTTCAAGTAGTTGCGGCTATTTTGCTTCTTCGGCTGGCTGGTTCCATCGGCCCACTTGGGACAGGCCGGCCATTCCGAATCCTTCGACCTTCCCGTGCCAGTACGCTTCGCCATCCTCCATCTCGGCCGCTTCCTTTTCCTTCGCCTCGGCGACGAAGGCGGCCTCGGCGGCGTTGCCGGCGTACGCCGCCACGAAACGTTCCCGCAGCAATTCGGCCTCTTTCTTCTTAATAACGATCCTCCTTGGCGCAAAGGCTGGGAAATTTACAGGATGGTCGACTTCCCGCCGGGGCGGGACAAAGACAAAAAAACACGACCGCCGGGAAGCGGCCCCGCATGGCGCGTCCTTGAGTGCCCGGCGACGGGTCGGAGGGGATCAGCCTCCGTGACCGTCGGGACCATTTTGGCTGGCGACGGCTCCGGTCCAGGCCTGGCCAGGACTCGACCCAGGCCCGGCCGGAATGGGGAAGCTTCTACACGATAAAATTGCAAATGTCGCGGTCTTTGGTTGCGTCCTGAATTTTGCGCACAAGCGGCTTTCGGCGCTTGCGGAATCACAAGGACCGGGCTATACTCCGGAAAGCGCTCCGCCGCCAGAGGGAGTGAAGGCCGATAACGGATGCGCCGGGCAGGCTTTGTAGCAAGATGTGAGATATTTCGTCCGTGAGGGCAACTGGCTGTTTCAACAATGGACGGGACACCCCGCATACCGGGGCGATATAACGCGGGAGGGGCGGGGCGCCGGCGAGGGAGTCGCCGGAAGAAGCGCGGCCCAATCCCGCCGAGCAACCCGCCGCGTTCGCGCCACCGAACGCTTACCTTTTCACACCCCGCCCATTGGGCAAATCCTTTGAACGGAATTTTCCAAACAAATCCAATGCGGGATCATAGAGTTCGGTATCGATTTCAACCAATCCCAATATCGAGTGAAAAAAATGGTCATGAGATAGTTCCATTTCACCGGCGCCGTTTTTCAGCCCCTCATAATCGACGTAATCCTCCCGCCGCATTGTTTCGGACATCCACAATACCATGGGAACGTGAATTTGCTCAATGGGAGCGATCGAATACGGTATTCCATGAAGATACAGTCCGTTCTCGCCAAGCGATTCGCCATGATCGGATATGAAAATCATTCCCGCCTCATGCTGCGGGAATCGCTTAAGTATGTCGATGACTCCGGAAACCACATGGTCGGTGTAAAGAATCGTATTGTCATAGGCGTTCACGATCTCCTCGCGAGGATAATTCTGAATTTCGGCAGTATCGCAAGTTGGAGTAAAAACGCGGAATTCATTCGGGTATCGCCGGTAATAGCTTGGGCCATGGCTTCCCATCATGTGGAGAACGATTACCGTATCTTTTTTCAGATTGGCAATTCGCCCCTCCAAACCGTCCAAAAGGACCTCGTCAAAAAAAGTATCGCCGTTTCTGAACTTATTGTTCCCTTCATTCATAAGATCAACCGTCGTTACGCGATCAGCAACGCCTTTGCTGCTGCCCTGATTATCAAGCCACACGACGTCATATCCCGCCTTTTGGACAATATCCAGCAAGTTTTCGCTTCTGTACGACAAGTCAATGTCAAAATCCTTCCGCCCGAGAGGCGAAAACATGCATGGAAGAGAAAACGCGGTGGCCGTGCCGCTGGCCATAACGCGGGGAAAATTAACGATATCCTGCCCGGAAAGCTTGGGGTTGGTCTCGCGTCCATAGCCATTCAGCGAAAAATTCATCGCTCTGGCGGTTTCGCCAATCACAAGGACAACAACGGTCAAGCAAGGGTCCTCATACGGAACATGCTCGGGCGTCTCATCAATGACGACGAAGGGAAGATCCCGCCGCGCCTGTTTCCTTAAATAGCTTAAAGTCGAGGTAATGTAGTTGAACGGATTGAGAAACTTTCCCGCCATCTTGTTGTTTCTTCCAGCGGCGGCATAGTCCTTAAAAAAGACGAACGCCAACACGATCAACAAAAAGAGCGAACCGGCGACATAAACGATGCGCCCGAGCAGTTCGCGATGAATCGCCCGATACCGAATCCTTATAAAAAAGAACGCCGTCGCGGGAACGACGCCAAGAAACGCGACCCAGAGCACGCCGCCAACCGTCACCATTTCAAATACCTCATGCGGTCTTGCCTCAAATACGTTTCGAATCATTTCCGAATCAATGATGACATTGAGTTTGAACATAAAATAGCATGCGGCGGAGGAAATCACGAGCAGAACGGCCATGAGCGGTTTGGCGACGCAAGGCCATACCAAGAGGGAAAATGCGGCGTAAAAAACCAGAAAAAGAACTATGGGCATACTCATGGCGAACACCGCCGTTCCGGCTTTGGAAAAATCCAAACGCGACAGGACAAATCGCCAAAAGCTGATATTCAACACGGTGGAGAAATACGCCGCACACGCGGCCACCGCCCACTGGCTGCCGAAATCCCTTCGAATCATAATCGCACTCCTCAAGTTAAATTTTTCACCCGCAGGTCATCAGCGCAATCAAGGCCAATACGTTAATGACAATCGCCATGAGCACGGCCAGCGCACCCTTGTCCTTCGCGGCTTTTATAAATGGCCGACGGTCATGCGTGATGCCGTCGCATATATCCTCGATTGCGGAATTGAAAATCTCGGCGAGAGGAACAAGAAGATAGGCCGCAATCAAAGCCAGCTTCTTCCATATCGGCCACGAAGATACGGCCAGCAGGACAAAAACAATGATAAACGCCATGCTTTCAAGCCGAAACGATTCCTCTTTGACAAAGACGGCCTTGAGTCCGTCCCACGAATAGCCGAACGATTTTTTGAATCGCCTTGGAGCCCTGATTAATAGCCTGATCATCGCCAAATCCCCATTCAACGTTCTCAAACACGCCTGCAACAGGCAAGCGTTCAGCAGCCAGTTTCCCGTGAAGCCGCGGGCTGAACCTTCTCCGGGAGCAATGGCGGCGCGGCACCGCCGTTTCTCCCCGCGGCGACGGCATTCTTGACGAACTCAACCACGCCCACGCCCCGCAGCCGGCAACTCACCCGCGGCGTCGGCCTCCGTTCGACGAATCGCCTCCCGCGTTCGGACCGCGCGCCGGAGCCGATCCCGCGCCATAGCGCCGCCGGGCGGATGGAACGCTCAGCCGCGTTGTCGATCGGCTCCACGCGGAGGCAGCGACAAAAGTCCGCAACCGGCCGCGCGTTTTCCGCCAAGCGCAATGAAAACGGCGACAGACGCGACCAAAGCCAACACGCCGCCAAGCATAAACGGCGCGGATTGCCCCAACGCATCCCATAACGCTCCCGCTATCAACGAAGCGGGGAGCAACCCCGCCCCCGCGATCGCGGAGTGAAGCCCCAACGCGCCGCTTTTCAACCGCGCCGGAGCAAGCTCCGCAATCAACGCCCTTTCGCCGCCCGCCGTGAGCGCCGTGTACACGCCGTACAAGGCAAACAAGCCCCAAAAAGCCGCCGCCGAGTTTGACATCCCAATGCCGAGATACACAACCCCATACAGGAAATATCCCGCGCATAGCGTGTACTTGCGCCCTATTCCATCCGACAGCCTACCGACGGGATATGATAAAACGGACGCGACGACATTGAACACAAAATAGAGCAATATCGCGTCGCGGGAAGAAAAGCCCGCGTTTGCCGCCCGAAGCAATATAAAGGCGTTGGACGAATTGCCGAGCGTAAACAAGAAGATGACGGCGAGGAACAATTTCAGCCGGGCATCAAGCTCCTTCCACTTGAAATTCAACTTTTTGACGTTCGTTTCCCGCTTGCCGCCTTTCACGAACAGAACGCACAAGGGCCCGATTAAGGCGGGTATCATAGAAATGGCAAAGATATTGCGGAACCCGTCGGCGTCGGAAGAATCCAGCAGAACGAACGCCAGCAAAATGCCGATGGAAGCCCCCGTCATATCAAAGGCCTTATGCAGGCCGTATGCCTTGCCGAGCTTCCCGTTTTCGGCGGATTCCGCGATTAAAGCGTCACGAGGGGCGGTCCGTACGCCTTTGCCGAAACGATCCGCAATCCGGGCGAGCAAAATGCCCGGCCACGAGGTTGAAAGCAGAATAATGGCTTTATTCAAGAACGAGGCGGAGTAGCCGAAAAAAGCAAGCTGTTTTTTGTTGTTGTACTTGTCGGCAATCATGCCGGAGAACAGTTTCAAAACGCTTGCGAGGCTTTCCGCAATACCCTCGATAATGCCGACAATGGCGGGAGTCGCCCCCAACGCCGACGTAAGGTACAGCGGCAGTATCGGATAAACCATCTCAACGCTCAGGTCGGTGAAAAAACTCACAAGACCCAGTATGACAATGTTGGAAACGGCGAATCGCTTCCTTGAGGCCGGTTGTTTCGACATGGCGTCCCGTTCCCTATTGGGCGTCTTTCAACAACCAGAAAATCTTGAACGTCAATTTTTCGACTTCACGCTCCCGTTTATAGCTAATCCGCAATGTCGTTTTCCCGGGCAAAGAAATATTCTCTTTCAAGTCAGGGAGCAACGCCCGGATATTCGCCCCGTTTTCCATGAGTCTGCCGGCGGATTTCCGAATTTCTTCCAACAGATCGGACGTCACGGCCGTCGTATCCGTTGCGACACGGAATTGCTCCGCCTGGTTTTGATAATCCACGGAATTACCTTCCCCCAACCATTCCAATAGAGCTGTCCGGCTAAATCGCCATTCGCGCCCAATTTTTCTCGCGGGAATCCGTTCCTCACGCAAATGCCTAATTATTGTGCGTTCGCTAACCCCAAAAAATTCAATCACTTGTTCAAGATTCATGACTTCATTATCCATATCAGGCCCTCCATCAATATTATCGATTATACCATATCATTGCCGTTTTGCAACAGTTGATTGCCGGATAACTGACTTTAACCGAATTTAACGGAATTTAACCGCGCATTATTCGCTCCCGGAAACAGTCCTGACAAAACAGTCCGACGGGTTTTTCGCGGCGAACGCCGCCGGGCGGAAAAAGGGCCGCGGAACCGGGCAAGGTTAAAAATTGCCTTGCCAAACCTGGCCGGACAAGCTCCAACTTCTCCTTTGGGCAAATGTTGCAAAAGGCTGGACGCCTCGCGGGGGCGATGTCCACACAGGGAGAGCAAATGAATCGGCCCCAATTCCGCGCCATCGAGGGGACGCGCGAGTATTTCGGCCCGGAGGGGGATCGCTTCGACAAGGCGCTGTCCCTCGCGGCCGAACTTTTCCGGAACTACGGCTACGCCCGCGTCCGCACCCCGGTTTTCGAGTCGAACACCGCCTGTTTTCGTTTATCCGCATCAATTGGCGCGGCAAACCATTAATCAGCTACGAGACGATAGTTAACCTGATCTCTCGAATCACCACCTGCAAGGGGCCACGGGTCATGTGCAAGCTCGACAAACGGCGCTACCCCATCGGCAAGAGCATAGACAAAAAAGAGATGACCGAATTGAAAATTTCCCCAGCCGCTTTCCATGGAAATTGGAACTATACAATAGAACCGCGCTAAGTCAGAAAGATGGTATAGTTATTTCGTGACAGATACTTAGTTGCCCCTGAAAAAAGAAGAATGAGTCAATTGGCCAGCCCGGCGGGCGGCTTGTCAAGCCGCCCGAACCGGAGAAAAGCGGGAAAATATGGAAATAACGCGGAAAAAATGGCGAT
>JAISYD010000048.1 GCA_031270145.1 Planctomycetota bacterium | reverse complement strand
ATCCCGCCGGCTTCCGCCACGATTCGCGCCAGGCGGCGATGCGCTTCCGCCTGCGGGGCCTGCCCGTCCTTATGGAAATGGGGGAGGACGACTACGAAAACCGGGTCAGGGCCAAAGTGGCGGGCTACGACTTCAGCGCCGGCTGGTCGCCGCTTTTTCACAAGCCGCTGTCCTGGATGGCCGGCCTGGCGAAGGAAATGCGCAAAGCCGGGGTTCCGGCCGGGATCGGCGCATGGGAAGTCCTCGAGGGGCCGGGCGGGTTGCTCGCCCTCTCGCGCCCGGCCGGCGCCGCCTCCGATTCGGCCTCGGCCAGCCTACCGCCAACAGCGGGTCGCCGGGCCTTTTTCGCCGGCCGTCTCCGCCTGGTCGGGGAGCCGCCGCGCCCCGTCGACGCCAACCAGATGGCGCAGGATTTCATCCAGGCGGCCAAGCGGCTGCAGGAGGGGATAATGGGCGATGAATCCATATCCCAGAAACTGCGCCAGGCCCTGAATCCCGTCCTCATGGGCGCCTTCCAGCGCCCCGATCCCCAAGACTATTTCGACAGTTCCTTCTGCCGCCGCCTGCTTGAGGCCAATTACCTGGAGACATTCATCCAGCCCCTGCCGCCGGCGCGCCGCGACGATCTCGACGCCTTCCGGGCCGCCCTCGGCCGGCTGGAAGCCGGTCAGGCCGCCTTCACCATCGACATGGACGACGCCGGACGCCTGGCGGCGGTGGCGCGCCCGAAATTGGAACAGGGCGGCGACGGCGGCGGGGAACGGGAGCCCGAGACCGGCGAGTCGCTGCCGAATTACAGCTGGCGCTGGGAAAAAGACGGCGAGACGGTGTTTTTCTCCCCCATGCCGTCCCGGTTCGTCTACGCCTTCACCCTGGCCGAGCATTATCCTGGCGCGCACGGCGTCCGGCCGGCCGGCCGGCCCAGGCTCACCGAGGTCTGGCACGCCGAAAAGGGCAGGATCGCCTCCTACGTCTCCGGGGACGACCGGGCCAGGGGCGACGCCGATTTGTGGGAACAGGCCATCGCCGACGACCTTTCCGGCCGCCTGGACCCCACCATGGGGCCTCCGGGCTGGAACTTCCCCCTGCACGTCGTCGAGCGCGACGATCAGGGCGATCCCCAAGTGCTGGCCACCCTGTCCGGAACCGTCAAAAGCCCCGACTTCTCCGGGATGGACGACGCCGGAGAGCGGCGCCGGGCCGAGGACGCCTGGCTGGCCTCCACCGCCCGCACCCTTTCGACCCCGGGCGAGCTGGGGCTCATTTTCCACCAATTCTTCCGTTATTGCTCCGACTCGCCCATGCCGGAGCTGCCGGATCTCATCGGCAGTCATTTCGGCCTCTCGGACACCCACCAGACCGTCTACCAATCGCTGGAGCGGCGCTGGGTCGGCCGGCTCATCGGCGATTGCGACGACCTGGCCGAATTCTTCCAGGTCCTCACCCGCCTCCAGGGGAAACTGAGCCACGTCATGCTGCTCCCCTCCCATGCCGCCTGCGGCTATGTCGAGCGGGACGAAGATCAATACCGCTTCATCGTATTGCAGACCGGCCCGGTCATGCAGTTCAACGCTCCCAGCCTGAACGCGGCGGTGGAGACGGCCTACCGCTCCTTCGACCGCGGGGACGCCCAGTCCCACATGACCACCGACGCCGTCCCCCTGCTGCTGCGCTTCGCGGAGGAGGAGACCCGCACCCCATTCGTCCTTTCCGCCCGCATTTACGAGGATCGGGACTACGCCGACGCCATGATCCTGGTGCAGTCCTATTGGCACGAGAACGTCTACTCCGCCGCCATCGGGGTGATGGAGAAGATGCTCGAAACCGACCAGGAAATCGGCAACATCAAGGAACTCGGCTCCCTTTACGAGCGGGTCGGCGAATACGCCCGATCGGCGGAACTGCGGCTCAGGGAACTCGAGCTGGTGCGGGACAACCCCCAGGCGGCCATCTCCACCCTGCTGGAGCTGGCGGAGTTGCACATCCAGGACAAGGATCGGGAAAAGGCGCTGGCGGCCCTGGGCGAGATGGAAAAGATCATGCGGGAGATGATCCGCCGGGGCGACGCCCAGGAATTTTTCCAGGCCATGACCTTCCGCTCCATATGGGCCGCGCTGATGGCCCGCCTCAGGCAGCCGGAGCAAGCTTGGAGCCTGATCCAGTACGACGCGGGGATGACCCGGCGGCAACTTGGCCGGTTGGCCGATCCGACTCTGCGCACCATGACGGCCATATACGAGCGGATGCGGCTGGAGCGGGACCGACCCGGCGCCGGGCGGGCGGACGAGGCGGCCGCGCGGGAAATCCGCCAGGAAATCGAGGAGTCCTTCGGGCGCGGCTATTTCAAGGGCGACGAATCCTACAACGCCATCATCGGCCGCTACTATTTCATGGGCCGCTACGCCGTGGCCGACGCCGGCCGGACGCGGGGCCTCGCCCTCCTGGCCCAGGACGGGCCATACCCCGCCGGCCCGCGCGACCACACCCGGCGGAGCCGCGGCGTCGACGCCGAGGACTGGAAGTGGCTCAGGATCACCCCGCAGCTCTATCTCGCGCTCGCGCTCGACATGCTGGACAAGGACGATTTCCCGGAATTGTACGACCCGGACCTGGCCAAAACCCTGCTGGAATGCGTGGAGCGGGCGGTTAAAAACGGAGCCGGGCTGGGATCGGACCTGGGCGGCGACGACGTGGTCAAGGCCGCGATCACCCTGTCTTTCCTCAACCGGGATCTGGCCGCCTTCCGCCGGAGCATGGCGGTGGTGAAGGAAAAGAACTACTCCAGCCTTTATGACGACGCGGCCATGACCTTCGGCCTGCAATGCGGGTTGATCCCGCCGGAGGAATTTCCGGCCTGGATTGCCGTTTTCCGGGAGTTTTTCCCCGGCCGGCAGCATTACTTCAAGGTGGTTTACCGGGCTATCGACAAGGGCAACTACGATCACGCCCTGCTCATGGCCCGGGCGACTTCCGGCTACTTCCCTGACCAGCCGCTGCTTTCGCAAGAGGCGGAGTTCGTCGGCCGGCTGATCCCGGAATTGAAACGCCGCCGGGCAGGGCTGGAAAAATAGCGGTCAATCCATTTCGGCTTCGCGGCCAGCGGCGGGTGAGTAGCCGCCAGACAGACGACGAGAAAGGCAATGTCTCCAATTCTCTCGGCATAGATCCAACTATATGTCGCAACTTAGTTTCCCAATACGGGTTCCGGGAAAACCAGCCAGCTTTGCCAACGGATTCATTACAATCCTCGCGCCGCGATAACGCTTCCGTAATCCCCCCCATAAGCGCCGACGTTTATGATCATTTTGGACATATGTGCTATTTATCCCGTTTTACAACTTTTTTATTGACATTTTATCATTATTGAGGTAATCTGTCCCATAAGTTAGCCTTCGTTAATTTAAATGCTTTTTTCATGGAACAGCCGCCTTTTCCCAAAATAGATGTTTCCCGCGGTTGCTTGCGGGCTTTATGTTTGGCGCTTAGTCATGACTTTGCCGTACGTATAGTTGGGATTCATCAACGTAGGCCGTAAACATACTGGATGGCAAGTTCATCCTCCAATAAATCGCCGGATGAATTCTGGATACACCATTAATCACCTAATATGGAAAGGATAATATGATTATAACCAAAAAGGTGATTACCAAATTGCCATTGTGTTATGCGATTAAGGTATATAATTCAAGCCGCGGCAAAAGAGTCATGTGCGCCGCGCAAGGAAAGGCCGGGTGTATCAGCTTTTCCGCCCGGGATGGCTCGGGGATTGAATCCGTTTGGGGCGAACCCGGCGGCACCATGACGATTGTGCAGCTTGGCAGCGAAGAAAAGTTTCTGGCCACCCAGAGATTTTACACTGGATTCCAGGCAAAGGACTCATGCGTGATCTATGTCCAACGCGACAACAATGGCTCATATATTCAGAACATGATTTTTAAACAGCCATATTTGCACAGATTCACGGTTGTGGACATCGAGGGCGATAAATGGATTGTTGGATCAAGTATGTGCGATTCAAAAGATTTCAAGGACGATTGGTCCACGCCCGGTCGTGTCTACGCGGGGCGCTTCTCATATCCGGAACCGTGCGGGATGAAGGAAATAAAGGGCGGCATTTGTAGAAACCACGGCATGTATTGCGGCCCCCTAAACGCTCAGCCGCAAGTAGTCATAGTTACAGGGACGGAAGGCGCTTTTGCGCTGACTCCACCAAAGACAAAAGGTGGGGAATGGAAGTCGGAACAACTGCTTGACTGCGAGATCAGCGAACTGTTGCCATACGACATTGACGGCGACGGAACTGACGAATTGGTGACTATTGAGGGGTTTCATGGGGATCGACTTAATGTCTACAAGAATTCCGACGGCGCATACAAGCGCATCTACTCATTTCCGGTTGGTTGGGGACATGCTTTATGGTGCGGTAAAATATTTAATAAGCGATCCATCTTAATCGGCTATAATTCGGCCAACTCCGCCCTGTTGTTGCTGCGACCGAAACCCGTGGAGGGCGCATTTTCCATGGAATCAACCATGATTGACGAATTGCAGGCATACAACAATGTCGACGTCTGGGATGACGGGGAAAAATTCCATATCTATGCCGCCTGCCGCTCGGATAATGTCATAATGTATACTCTCGACGACGCCTAATTTTATATTTCACCTGTCGTTGGTGTACATTTTCGCATATTTCACGCGCTATCCGGTTTTTATTATTTTTGAAAATGCCGAAACATGCATTAGGAGACCGCCATGGCAAACAGAAACGCAAATGACATCACGCGCGAGCAATGGATACTTGAGTGTTTTCCCGAATGGGGTACCTGGTTATTGGAGGAGATCAATGAAACTGCGGTGAAACCTGGCTCCTTCGCCTGCTGGTGGCTTGGCTGCACCGCCATATGGATAAAATCCGAAGGAGGCTGCAACATCAGTTTCGATATCTTCTCCGGTAACGCCAAGACATCACACTACAACGTCCCGGACAGCCAGAAGGGATTGAACTATCAGTTGGCCCGCATCGCCGGCAGCGACCAAATGCATTTGAATCCGCGTAATATACCGCATTACATTGATCCCTTCAAGATTAAGAGCCTTGACGCGTTTTTCACCACTCACGATCATGCCGATCATATGGATATCTATAGTACGGCCGCAATTCTAAAAATGCCCGATGTGCCCTTTATCGGCCCGAAGTTCAGCGCCGACAAATGGCGGGGTTGGGGGGTTCCGGAAAACAGGATTGTCCAGATGAAGCCTGGTGATTCAGTAAAGTTCAAGGATGTCGAGGTCGTGGCCCTGGACGCATTCGATCGAACCGCTCTGGTAACGGCTCCGCCATACGGCAGCATTATAGGCAGATTTCCGGACGATATGGACGACCGCGCCATTAATTACCTGGTTAAGACCCCCGGCGGCACTTTTTACCATAGCGGAGACTCCCATTTTTCCAATTATTATGTTAAACACGGCAAGGATCATGATATCGATGTGGCGGTGGCGCCGTTCGCCGAGAACCCCATCGGCATCTCCGACAAGCTGACAGCATCCGATGTCTTGCGCATGGCGGAAAATCTCAGATGCAAGGTCATGATACCCATTCACTACGATATCTGGCCGACCTTCTTCACCGATCCCTATGAAATCAAGCTTCTTTACGATTATAAAAAGGACATGATGGATTATAAATTCAATCTCTACATTTGGGCTCCGGGCGGCAAATACGTCTATCCGGACGACAGGGATAAAAAACGCTTCAAGCATCCACGGGGATTCACCGACGCGATGACGCACGAGCCGAATATTCCATACCGCTCCTTCCTATGACTTCGGCGTTTGATATATATATTGAATGCGTGGTTGAGATTTAGCCAAAATTTTACGAGGAGAAGACAATGCAACGCCATTTTATGCCAATGCTGTTTTGCGCAATACTGGTTATATCGAATGCGCTCGCCCTTGATTATCCGACACGCGATCTGACCGTCATCATTCCAAGCGGGGCCGGCGGCGCCACCGATATAGCTTTTCGCTCTTTCACGAAGCATTTTCAGAAGCATTTCAAGAAATCCGTCAATATCATCAATATCGGTGGGGCCGGAGGATCCGTCGGGTACAACGAGTTTCTCAAGGAAAACGATATGAGCGGCCATACCCTGGTCACACAATTGGCCAGTATGCCGCTGAATTACGCCATTGGAACCTTCAACTACACCCGCAGGGATTTCGCTCCGGTTTGTTCCGTTTTTTCCGGTTATATGACCCTCTGCGTGAGGAACGACTCTCCCATCAAGACTTTCGACGATTTCAAGAAATCAATTAAATCAAATCCTGATTTCCGCTATGGCGTTTTTTCCAATTCCCCGTCCACCGGCGTCCTGCTCGCCCTCGAGGACAGTTTAGGTATGAAATTCAAGGTTATCGATATTCCCGAGGTCGGCAAGCAATCCGAATTATTGGCCGGACGCCTCGAGGCAAGTTCCGATTTTTTCGCGCAGATGAAGCCATTTATTGATTCCGGCGATTTCCGCAGCTTGGGAGTTTTCCACCACGAGAGATTGCCAGCCTACCCGGATATCCCAACCTTCAAGGAAATGGGCGTCGACTACTCTATAACGGATCAAATTATCGGCCTATTTGCCGACAAGGGCACGCCCTCCGAAATCATCGCCTATATCGACAAGGCGGTTAGGGAAACTTTCGCTCAGGAACCCGAACTTACCAAGGATTTCGAAAATCTCGGTTACATAGGCAACTATAAGAGCACCGACGATTATATAGCCTGGCTTGACAACATATTCAGCGATTTTAAAGTGAAAATCGACGCCATGGAATAATTTTACGCTGTTAATTTCCTACCCGCGGCGCCGTCGAATCGTTCCGGGCGCCGCGGGAGAAATCGATAGCGATGCAAATTCATGCGCGGAGATTATTATGGGCGAAATAATCTTTCTTCTTGTTCTTGGTTGCGTTGGCGGCTATTATTACCATGAGTCTCTGACCTACACCGTCACCAGGTTCGAACGTACCGGCGGGGCGGCCATTTTTCCAAGGGCGCTCATATACGTACTCTGTGCGTTTATACTCATTCGCATCTTGCAAATTCTTGCGTCGCGTCAAAAATCTCCCTTCAAAGTGGTAACCATATTCAAGGGTCCTCGGGGCGTTTTCTTTCTGTCTTTCGTGGCCTTCGTGGCGTTAATGGACATTCTTGGATTTGCGATTGCCGGCAGCCTTTATCTGATATGCATATCATTCTACATGGATAGGCAAACCAACGGGGACAGCGTCGCCAAATCCCCAAAGCGATTGTTTTTCCGATCCTTGTTGATGGTCGCCTCGGTTTTGGCGCTAGGGTACCTTTTTTCGAACTATCTACATGTTCGAATCCCGGCTGGCGTACTGAAATCGATCCTATAGATATAATTGGAGTTAGCGCGAAACGATTGGAAATCCGACGGAAAGCCGGAAACAAAAGCGGCGGAAACGGCGGACCGCAGGACGCCTATTTCCAAGAATGCAAAAATTCAACTTTTTGAGATAGACTTCTTTCATAGGAGGTATGACGATATGGGTGAGATGTCGCAGGTTCTTTCCAGCACCATGCTGGATCCCATATTCATTTTACTCTCCATGCTTGGCGCCTTCGTGGGCATTTGTTTTGGCGCCATTCCGGGGTTGAATACTCCGGTCGCGATAGCTCTGGCCCTGCCGTTCACATATTCGCTCAACATTCCCCACACATTGGCGTTGCTGATGGGCATATTCATGGGCGGCATATCCGGAGGACTTATTTCCGCCATATTGCTGAAAATACCGGGCACGGCGGCAGCCATCGCTACCATATTGGACGGTTATCCCATGGCACGGCAGGGTAGAGGCGCCGAGGCCATGGCCATTGGCACCTTCGCTTCATTTGTGGGCGGGATGTTCAGCGCGGTGGTTTTGATGCTTTTCAGTCCGATTCTCTCCAAGTTCGCCCTCAGTTTCGGTCCATGGGAATATTTCGGCGCAACCCTGCTGGCGCTAAGTCTAGTATGCACTCTGATGGAGGGAAAAGTTATCAAGGGTTGGATTGCCACCATGATTGGTCTCCTGCTCGCAACCGTCGGCCTAAGTCCCATAGATGGCCGAGCGTTTCGCATGACTTTTGGCAATCCATCGCTGAGCGCCGGATTCAATCTCATAATTGTGGTCATTGGAGCGTACGCTTTTTCGGAAATAGTCAATTCATCCGGAAAACTCGGTGAAAAACAAGTAATGGCCAAATACGAAAAGAAGTTTTTTTATTTTCCGGACATGAGGGTCATGTATCGACAAATTCCCAATATGATTCGTTCCTCCATTATAGGTACCGTCATCGGCATTCTTCCGGGCATTGGCGCCACCGTGGCCGGGATGCTGTCATATTCCCAGGCTAAACGCTTCAGTCGGCACCCGGAAAAATACGGGACCGGAATTGTTGACGGCATCGTCGCCTCGGAGACGGCCAATAACGCGGTCACGGGCGGAGCGCTTATTCCCATGTTGTCGCTTTCGGTGCCTGGCGATCCCTCAACCGCCGTCATCCTCGGAGCCTTTCTGATACAGGGAATCCAATGCGGCCCACTCCTGGTCCTTACCGAGACGGCGCTTTTTAAAACGGTCCTGGTGGCTGTTTTCGTCGCGAACATCTTCATGTTTCTAATCCAGGCCAGCACCATACAGTTCACGGCCCGTTTGTTGAATGTGCCACGCCATCTTCTGCTTCCGATAATTGTCATTTTTTGCACGCTAGGCGCATTTTCGGTCAATAACCGGATTTTTGATCTTTATGCGCTTGTGTTTTTCACCCTGCTTGGCTATATTTTGGACGACAATGGCTATCCCGTCATGCCTCTGGTGCTGGCGTTTATCCTTGGGCCATTGCTTGAACCGTACTTCCGCAGAACGCTCATGGCCTATAATGGCTCGCTTTGGGACGCTTTCACGACGCGCTCGCTGGGAACCGTCATGGTCGGCATAGCCATCGCCATGCCCATCCTGAATTTCCTTCTTGACGAATATTTGACCAGGAGGAACACCCGCGCAATGGAGTCGTGACGCATTGACAACGCGTGGATCGTTATTGATTATTCTTAATTTACGATTACGATATGGAGAACGCTAATTTGTCCCGTCGTGAAAAAAAACTCAGCCGCCTATCCGAGATCGCGGTCCTGTATTACAACCATAATTTAACCCAGGAGCAGATTGCCAAGAGGCTCTTCATATCGAGAACCAGCATATCCAGAATGTTGCGGGAGGCGCGAGAGGCCGGCATTGTTGAAATAAAAATCAATATCGCCAATGAAAGATGCCGCCAACTTGAACAGGTCTTTAGGCGTAAATTGGACATTGAGGACGCTTTCATATTCAACGCCAATAACGCCGCCGGAACCGTGATAAAGGATCTTTTATGTCGAAACGCCGCCCAATGCATAAATTCCATGCTTTCACCGGGCATGACGCTGGGCGTGACGCGCGGAGTGACAGTGGCTGGAATGATGGAGTATTTAAGCGAAAATCCCCCTAAAAATCTGGATTTGAAAATAGTGCAACTGATGGGAGAAGTCACCGACGCGGATCCCAATGTGAGTTCTGGCGATATAATCCGGAGTCTCTTAAAGGTATTTGGGGGAAAGGCCTATTACCTGAACGCCCCGATGTATGTTGAAAATGATTCCATCCGCAACGATTTGCTAAGGGAACCGATAATCAGATCCACCATTAAAATCGGTGAAAAGGCCGATTTAATCATTACCGGAATTGGCTCTCTCGATCGCGGGAAAGGATTGCGCGACAGCATCATTTCAAAGGTGGCTGACGCCAATACCATAACCTCGCTCATCGCCGGCGGAGGCGTTGGCAATATATTCGGACATGTGTTCAATATAACCGGCAAACTCGTCGCCCATCCACTAAATAACCGAATAATCAGCGCGGGGTTCGACGCTTTGTCCAAAATTAAAACCTTGGCGGTTTCCTATGGAAGCGAAAGAGGGGAAGCGGTACTTGGCGCCATACGCAGCAAACATGTAAGCATCCTGTTTACGGATCGGTTATGCGCCGAACGCGTTATCGCGTTGGCTGACAACCAGCATTAATATCCGCCCCCCGGCCCGGGAGCCGACCCTGGAAATTCCAGGCGTCGGCCAGGTATTTTTCCCGCATCAGGCGGAGGGCGGCCGGCGGCGGGGGATTGGGAGGTACCAGCCAGTCCCAGCCAGAAGGCGCCAGAACCGCCGCCGCCGCCCGGGCCAGACGGCCGGGCAGGGCTTTCCGCCCGGCCGCGTCCAGGCCCAGCTTGTCCGCCGCGGTTTGGCAAAACTCGGCGTGCCCCCTCCCCGCCCGGTACTCGGGCTGTTCCGAAGGCGGCTTGAGATAGCGGGAAAGCAAGGACAAATCAATGTCTAGGAGCAGCGAACCGTGCGCCAAAACCCGATTTTTCCGCCTTAGCTGGGCCGTCCCCGCCAACTTCCGGGCCGGCTCCGCCGCCGCCCCCGCGATGGACAAGTCGCAGATTCCGGCCTGGAAAACCTCCAGCCCCAAGCGGCGGAGCGCCTCGACGATAGGCCGGGACAGGACGGCATAGGCGTTATGTATGCCGGCGCCGCCGGCCGCCTCCAGCCAGGGAAGCGGCGCCGCGGCCTCCCAGCACAGCACGCCCGGCCCCAACAGCACCGCGCCGCCCCCCGACTGCCGCCGGACCAGTCCCACCCCGTCCCGGCGCATCGCCGCCAGATCCAGCTCCCGCTCCGGCTTCTGCGACAAGCCGATGGCGACGGTCAAGCCGCCGGACGGGAGCCAGAGGGAAAGGGAAGGTCGGCCTCCCGGATCGTCCGCCATGGCCAAAGTTTCGCTCCAGGCGAGGGCCTGGGCCGGCGGCAGGCCGGGAACGCCGGGAAGGCTCAACCATTCCTCCGCTCGAATTCGCGCATGAAATCGATCAGCGCCGTCACCCCCTCCGGCGGGAAGGCGTTGTAGAGGCTGGCCCGGAGGCCGCCGACCGAGCGGTGCCCCCTCAGGCCGTCCATGCCGGCCGCCTTGGCCTCCTTGACAAACTTGTCCTCCAACCCTGGATCCGCCAGGCGCCAGGCGACGTTCATGATGGAGCGGGAGGCGCGGTCGGCGCAAGGCCGCCAGAAGGGGCTGGCGTCCAGGACCTGGTAAAGCCGGCCCGCCTTCTCCTCGTTTCTTTTCTGCATGGCGGAAACGCCGCCGTTTTCCGCCACCCAGTCGGTGACCAGCTTGAAAATGTATATTGCCCAGGTGTTGGGCGTATTGAACAGGCTGGGCTCGGGCATGTGCGTCCGGTAGCGGAAGAAAAGGTTCGTGGTCGCGGGGACCCGCTCGGCCAAGTCGCGGCGGATGATCACCGCCGCCAGGCCGGAGGGGCCGAGGTTCTTCTGGGCGCCGGCGAAAATAAGCCCGAAGCGGCCGACCTCGATGACCCGGGACATGATGTCGGAGGACATGTCGGCCACCAGGGGCGACGGCGGCTCGGGGAATTCGGCGAAGCGCACGCCGCCGATGGTCTCGTTCGAGCAAATATAGGCGTAGGCCGCCGCCGGATCGAAATCCAGCTCCGAAGGCGCCGGCGCCGACATGTAGTTGCCCGCCCTGCCCGACCAGATCACGTTGGTTTTGCCCACAATCCCCGCCTCCTTGATCGCCTTGCCGGCCCAGGCGCCGGTGTCGACAAAATCGGCGCTCCGGCCGGGCGGCAAAAGGTTCAGGGGGATCATGGCGAATTGCTGGCTGGCCCCGCCGGGCAGGAACAGGACGGCATAGTCGGCGGAAATGCCCATGAGCCGACGGAAATTGTCCTCCGCCGCCTTGATGATCGCGTCAAAAATCTTTCCCCGGTGGGACATTTCCATGATCGACATGCCGCTCCCCGCGAAGTCGAGCATTTCGTCCCGGGCTTTTTCCAGCACCGGCAGCGGCAACACGGCCGGGCCGGAAGCGAAATTGAAAATGCGGCTCATCCCATGGTTTCCTTTCCTCGGAAAAAACGGTATCATATTCCGCCGGTTCCGGCAATGCGGCGCCGGAGCCAGGCGACTGCTCCGTGAGATTATAGCCGCCCCGGCCGGGCGGCGCAAGCGGGGATGAGGAAATATTTCACGATACCCCGGCCGCGGCGGCCGGCGCGGCAAAGGCGGGCCATGGACAAATTGCGGACCATAGGCGAATTGGCGGAGGAATGCCGGGCCTGGAAGGCGGCCGGGCGGAAAATCGTCTGGACCAACGGCTGTTTCGATCTTTTCCACGCCGGCCATGTCCGGGCGCTGGCGACCGCCCGCTCTTTCGGGGACATCCTGGTGGTGGGGCTGAATTCGGATCGTTCGGTCCGGGAAATCAAGGGCGAGGATCGGCCCCTGTGCGAGGAGGCGGATCGGGCCACCCTGTTGTCCGCCCTGGAGGCGGTGACGCGGGTGGTCGTCTTCGACGGCGTCCGTTGCGACCGGGAAATCTCGGCCGTCCGCCCCGACGTCTGGGCCAAATCCGGCGACTATCGCCTTGACTCGCTGGATCCGGCCGAGCGGGAGGCGGTCCTGGCCGGCGGCGGCCGAATCGAACTGACGCCGCGGATCGACGGCATAAGCACCACCCTGCTGGTGAAGAAAATCCGCCGCCGGGATCCGGAAAAGATCGTCAGCGCCGCCTGCGCCCTAATCCGGGATGCCGGGGGACGGCTGCTCCTAGCCGCCACCCGCTACGCCGACGGGGTGAAATGGAGCCTGCCCGGCGGCGGCCACCGGCGGGGCGAGGCGCTGCCGGAAACCGCCAGGCGCGAGACGTTGGAGGAGACGGGTCTCAAGGTGAAAATCAAGCGTTGCCTCGGGGTGATCGAACGGCTGGAGCCCGCCTGGGCCATGCATCTCAGCTTGCATCTTTTCGAAGCCGAGCCGGAGGAGGCGGCCGACCTCGCCAGGGAGGAATTCCCCGCCCGGCCGGAGGAATCGATAGTGGGCGGCGCCTGGTTCTCCCGCCAACGCCTGCGGGAAGAGAAGGGCGTCGTCCTTGGCCGCCGCCTGTGGCTGGAATACGGGGATAATTTGGATCGCTGGCCACCCTACGTCCTGATGCGCCCGGGGGAGGAATAGCCTCCGCTACCGGCCGCCGGCGGAAGGCCGGCCGTTCCCCGCTTCCCGGCCGGTCGGCGCCCAGCGCCGGGCTTCCCGCAAACGGGCCGCCGCCAAAGCGTAACGCCGTTGCCGAATCAGGATGGCGGACTCAAGGCGGTAAGCCCGAATCTGGCGCGGGAACAGCCGAATCGTGTCCCTCAGCACCCGTCCGGCCTCGTCGTAGCGGCGAAGTTCCATAAGCGCCTGGGCGTAATCGCAGGCCGCGTCCGGATCCTCGATGGGGTCGCCAATGGCGTCCCGCAGCAGCGGAAGCGCCTCGGCTTCCCGCCCCAGCCGCCGCAACGCCGCCGCTCGCGCCGCCGCCAAATCCCTGGGAAGATCTCCGCGCGGGCCGGGATTGGTCAGTTCAACCACCCGGAGGTATTCCCTCCGGCCGCCCTGGTTGGCGTCGAAACGGCAGTCCGCCAGTTCCAGCCAGCCCCGGGGATCGTCCGGATTGGCCTCCACATAGGCCCGGAGCTGGCGGACGGCGCCGCCAAGGTTGCCGTCGCGGCGCAGGAGCCGGGCCAAACCCAGGGAGCCGCGCCGGTTGGCCGGCGCCTTTTCCAGGGAAAGGCGGTAAAAGCGCCTGGCCAGCGGAGCGGAATGGCGTTCGGCATAGGCGTCGGCTATCGCCGCCAGGGCATCGCCCGTAAGCCTGGCCTCAATATCCGGCCAACGCCGCCTGGCTTGCCCGAAAGCCGCCAGCGTCCGCTCCGGCCGCCCGTCGGCGGCGGGGATACTTAGTTCTAGGCCGGGAAACTCCCCTGAATCCGGGGACGATTCCTCCGCTTCCCGCCTAGCCAGGGCGGCGCGCATTTCCGGACTGGCGTCGGCGCCGAAGCGGGACAGGATTTCCCGAGCCTTGGCCAGATCGTTTTCCGCCAGGGCCAACCGGATCATAGCCTCGGCCAGTTCCGGCTCCCAGCCCCGCCGCAGGCGCCCCTCGGCGAAGTCAAAGGCCAGCCGCGACCGCCCGGCCCGACGCGGATCGCCAGCCGGGATGGCGTCAACCGCTTCAAGCAACTGCCGGGCCATTTGCAATTCGAGATCCAGGCCGACGATGCCAAGGCGGTTGGCCTGGATTAGATATTCCCAACTTAAATCGGCGTCGCCCCGCCCCAGGGCGGCGCGGGCAAGACCAAGTTTGACCTCGGCGCGGTCGGGCCGGAGTCGGGAAATTTTTTGCCAAAGGGCGAAGGATTCATCCCACTCCCCCATCCGTTCAAGCAAATCGGATTCCAGCGTGACGTTTTCCAATTCGGAATCCGGGAAGAAATTCCGGCGGCGTTGATAAAGGTCGTTGGCCCGGCGCAGCCAGACATCGGCCAGACCCGCCTCAAGCTTCCGGAAAAAGTCGTTCATGGCGATGCAGATGTCGATGGCGCCCACGACCTCCCCGGCGTCAAGTTTCCCGTCCATGGCCGCCAGACGGGCAAAGGCTTCCTCGGCGGTTTTGCCGTCGCCCCGGGCGGCCGCCAGTCCGCCCAGGCCGAGCCAACCGGCGGCATCCTCCGGGAATTCCCGGGCCAAGCCGGCCCAAAGCCGCTCCGCCTCCCCGACCCGGCCCTGGCGTTGCCGCAAATCCGCCGACAGCAGCAGGAACCAGCGGCTATGGCCCAACGGCCCGGCGGCCAAGGCGCCGGCCAAGCCGTCCGCCTGGTTCAACCGCAAGGCCCGCTCGTCCGCGCCGTTGACGCCGGCCAGGAACAGCAGGGCTTCCATGAGGCCCAGACCGTCGATGAAATCGTCCGCCTCCAGCCTGGGCAGCGCCAAATCCGCCGCCATGGCCGCCTCCGGACCATTGCCGTCGCGGGCGGCCGCCCAGGCCAGGCCGGCGAGCGTCTGGATTGCGGCAAAACCATCCTCCGGCCCGGCCGGCGACGCGCCGGCGGTTTTTCCGGCGTTTTCCAGCAAATCATAAACCACGGCGTCGATATCGGGGCCGCCGGCCGACCGCAAGCGGCTGAACAGTCCGGCCAGGCTGGCGAAATTCCCGCTCCGGTAGGCCGCCTCGATGCCCAGGATCAGGATGCCGGGAGCGGAGTCCGGGTCATCAAGCAATTCATCGAGATCCGCCGGCGCCGGCCCGGGATCGTCTGTTTCGGGGAGAGCCTCCTCCTTTCGCGGATCGTCGGCTTTTTCGGAATGGATCGCGGCCGGGGGCGGATCGTTGCGCGAATCGCCTCTCTCGCGGGCCGGTTCCGCCAAGGCGTCTCCGGCCGGAATGGATAAATAGATGACGGCGCACATCGCCGCCGCGAAAACCAGGATGTGCTTCCAGTTGACGCTCAAGGCGCATCCCCGTCCATTTCCCGGCGCCGCCGGGAAGGTTGCGACAAATCCGGCCGCCCGGCCGGGTCTTGGCCCGTTTTCCCGTCCGGAAGGGGGGAGCGGCGGATCGCCCTCCCCTTCCCGCGTCCAAAGCCCCATAAATAGTTTCGACCGGGAACGGCGTCCGGCTTGGCAAAAACCGTCTCCCCCGGACATTTAGGAGCCGGCCGGGGCAAAACGCGGCCGGCTTTTACGGGGTCATTTAATTCTCGCAAGGACTTGTTCTATGGCCTTATCGCGGCGCTCCGCGAAATATTCGCCGGCGGCGCCGCGAAGCGCTATATCGGCGCCTCGCGATTCAGGCTGTGGAACGCCTTCTTCATGCTTTCAGGAAGAAGGGGGGTCGCGCCGATCTGCGTACAGACAAATCCTGATATGTCCAAAGCCGTTTCGATGATTTCCTCCGGCGGCATTTTGCGCAGCAATCCCATTATGACGGCAGCCGACAGCGAATCGCCCGCGCCGATAGTATCGGCGACCGGAACCGTCCGGCCCGGGCGCTTCAGCAATCCGGTTTCGCTTTGCCACCATACGCCGTCCGGCCCCCTGGTCACCACCACGTGGCTGATATTGGGGTAGGACTCGAAAAACGAATCCAACACCTTCTCCGCCTTCCCGGGCCAGTTGAACAATTCCGAGACGACCAGCAATTCCTCGGAGTTCAACTTGACCATGTCGCAACGCGCGAAACACGCTTCGAGAACGTCGCGCCTGACGCCGCCGGGGCGCAGATTTACATCGAACATCCTGAGGCATCCGGCCGGGGCGCCGGCGAGATAGGCTTCCAGCGCCCTACGCCCCGAATCGAGACGCTGGACAAGCGTTCCGAAGTTCAGCGCGTCGGCGCCAGCCACCAGCGAAAGGGCGTTTCCGGACACCGGAATAAAATCCCACGCCGCGTCCTTGCCGATGACGTATGTCGCGATGCCGGCCTCGTTTACGCAGGCGTCCACCTTGCCTGTCGGCTTGCCGTCGACGGGAAAGACAAATTCGCAATCCATGCCCATTTCACGGAGGCGTACTCCCATCTCCCTTCCCATTTCGTCCCGCCCCACCGCGCTGACGATGCGGCTGTCCGCGCCCAGCTGCGACGCGTGCCAGGCGACGTTTGCCGGAGCTCCGCCCAATACCTTTCCCGTGGGCAACACATCCCAGAGTATTTCCCCGATGCAAACGACCAAAGGCGCGTTCTTTGACATAAAGGCTCCAGTCATTCAATCCGGCGGACGGGTTGCGATAGACGCGCTTCAGGCGGACAGGGTTTTTCGGCGGCGGTTCCAGAAGAACTCCGATTGCTTTACCCTGTCGAGCAAAACCGCCGCGAGGATTACCAGTCCCAGAACGACTTTTTGGGTATAGCTTTCCACTCCCATGAGGTTCATCCCGTTTTGGATGGCAGCGATGATGAACGAACCGATCAGGGTGCCGAAAATCTTCCCTTCGCCTCCGGCGAGGCTGGTGCCGCCGACGACGGTCGCGGCGATGACGAACATTTCATACCCTACGCCGTAAATGGGGGCGCCCGCCTTGAGTTGCGAGGCGGTGATTATCCCTCCGAACCCCGCCAGGAGGGCGGTCGCCACATAGACGAAGAAAAGGATGAACCTGACTGGAACTCCGGACAGCCGCGCCGCCTCACGGTTGCCGCCGACGGCGTAAATGTACCTGCCGATGGCGGTGCAGCTCATCATGATGTGGGCGGCCAGGTACAGGACGAAGCAGATGCAAACGGAGACGGGTATGCCCCAGAACCACGAAGAGCGGCCAAGCGCCGTATAGGAATCGGGAAGCTCGAAGATGGTGTATCCCCCCGAGATGAGATAGGCGAGGCCGGATGCGACCATCATGTTGGCGAGCGTGACGATGAAGGGGGGGATGTTGAATATCGTCACCATGAACCCGGTGACGAGTCCCATTATGCCGCACAGAAGCACCGCCAGAACCGAATATCCGACCATCGCTCCCGCGCCGGCGGAAACGCCGCCGCCCCATTCGCGGATGAACCAGGCGGCGAGGCAGGCGGACAGGGCGATGAGACTGCCTACCGACAGTTCAATGCCGCCGGTGATGATGACCATCGTCATGCCGATGGCTATGATGGTGATGACGACGCTTTGGTTTGTCACATTGATCAGATTGTCCTTTTTGAGAAACGTCGGCCACCGGTACGATTCAGGCTCGACCAGGCGCACGCCCTTCATCTCCGGGATTTTGGTCGCGATGTCCTTGAATATCGGCCAGGCGCGGGTGGCCGAGGTGCTGGCGACGGCGTCTATGAACCGCCCCTGTTCGGCTTCCGCCTTGGCGATTCGCCTCACCTCGACCGGGGAACCGCGAACGACGCCCGCGACGGCAATCCCCCTTGCTTCGAGAACGGACCTGACGGCGTCGGCGAATTGCGCGTCGACTTGGTTGTCGCGGATCGCGATAAGCGCGCGCGCCGCCCGGGGCGACATGGCGGCTATTTTTTCCGCCACCTGACGCCCGGCTTCGGCGCCTTCCGGCGTTTGGTCGGACATGGTTCGCCAGCTCAGGAAGGCACTTAAAACGATAAGAACGAAGATGGTTCCGTAATCGGACAAAATTTTGCGCATGGCCTCATTCTCCTCTGGTTCGCGCGGGGTCACGCTCCAATCGCGATTTTCATGACGTCTGCCTGGGTCGCGTTCGCGGGATCGGCTATCTCGCCGGCGATGCGGCCCTCTCTCATTACCAGCAGCCGATCCGCCATGCCCATCGCCTCGGGGAGTTCGGAGCTGATTATCACGATCGCCTTGCCTTGCGCGGCAAGTTCATTGATTATTTGATAGATCTCGTACTTCGCCCCGACGTCGACGCCCCGCGTCGGTTCGTCGAAAATAACCACTTCGCAGTTGACCTGGAGCCATTTGGCGAGGACGACTTTCTGCTGGTTGCCGCCGGAAAGGTTTTTC
>JAISYD010000029.1 GCA_031270145.1 Planctomycetota bacterium | reverse complement strand
TCCCTATACCGGGACCAGGCGGGAATATCCCTGTCCCTGGCCGGTTCCGGCGATTTCTCCTGGGACGCCAAGCTGGCCGAATGGCGCGCCCTGGCCCGGGACAGCCGCGAGCGCGCGCTCCTCGACAACAACCTGCGCTGGCTGGCCAAATTGTCGCTGGTTCCGGACGCCGTCCCGCCGGCGGAGGAATTTTCGGCGTTGCTGAACTCTTTTCAGCCGTCCCGCGCCTACCACGCCAACCCGGGAACCGCCTGGCTTCCCAACTTCCTCCGGACAACGGCCGGAATGCTCGGCGATTGGCTGCCGGAATGGCTGGAACCCTGGAGGGACGCGAGAGTCAGTCCCAGCCTCAGGGATATGGCCATGAATTTGGATTTCCAGTCCCTGGCCCTCATTGTCAGCGATCTGGCGCCGCCAAGCGGCTTGACCGGCTGGGAGTTTCCCGCCTTCAAGCCGGCTGGGCCGGATGCCGGCCTGGCGGGCTACCTGGCGGCAGGCCCGGAAGACGGCAACTGGTGCTTCCAGGTTTTCCGGCGCCTTTACGAAACGCTGCATCCGGGAAACTCCCGGGCCGCGCCGGCCGAGGTCTGGCTGGCGGCGGCCGGCGAGGTGGCGTCCAGGCTGGAATTCGAAAGGAAAATTCCCGGCGGCGGCGGTTTCGGCGCCTTGGCGCGGCGGGAATTGGCGCGGGAAATCGAGGCCCTTCCCGCCCTGGCCGCCTGCGGGCTTTACCGCGTCTTCCCGCCGGGCGGCGAAGGCGGGGACCTTGGCAACGGCTTTCCCGGCTGGGAAAAGCGCTGGAACCGCGACGCCAGCCTGGAATTGCGGCTGACCGACGCCGTTTCCGGCCGCCTGATCGCCGGAGCGGAGCGGGAAATGCGGCCTCTGGCGCCGCTCCGCGAGGCGGCGATTAACCAATTGTCGCCCTTGGCGCCGATGGTCCTGCTTGCCCATATCTCGGCCCGGGAGGCCGGGCTAGCCAGGGCCAAAGCCGAAGCGACGGAAAAATCCCCGCCGGTCGTCCCTCCCTCAAGCGAACCAGCCGCCGCCGTTCCGGAGGCGGACGGGAAAAAGGCGGAGCCGGAAACCGCCGCCGACAGCGAGGCGGCGGAACGCGAAGTTGCCGCCCGGGCCGGGATCGCCGGGAAATTGCGGAAAAGGATCGGCGACCTGGAAAATTCGCTCCGCCAGGCCGGCATTGTGCGAGACGCGGCGCGTCTAAGGCTGGAGACGGCGCGGGACCGGGAAAAACGGCTTAACGCCGAGGCTATCGCCGCTCGCGCCCGGGCGGATCGCCTAAGCGAGAGATATGACGCCGCCGCGATCGGAGCGGAGGCGAAGAAGGAAGGGATATTCCTGGATCAGGCCCGGCTTCTCAAGATCCGGGACGCGGTCTTCGAGCGCCTGGCCCGTTTGTTGGAATACTGTTCCGAAGAGCATCCCTTTGTCAAACGCTCCCGGCGCGAACTCGCCGCCATAGAGGCGCTAATCGCCGACAAGGAGAAAAATGCCGGCCCGGCCCGGGAGGCCGGACTGGAGGATATCCGCCTAGGCTCCCTGAAACTTGAATGGGAAACCGCCGCCGCCGCCGCCGCCGCCGACGGCCTGGAGGAGCGCCGCCGCCGGCAGACCGCCGAGGTCGAGGCTTCCCTGGCGGCCGTGACTCCGGCGGAAGAGGAGCTGGCGGATTTGGAGGCGCGGTTGTCCGCAACCCGGGAGGAGCTTATGGCGCTCCTCGCCCTGCCCAAGCCGATCCAGCCGGCCGGGACGGAAAAAGCGAGCCGTTCGTCGCCGGCGCCGGCCGCCCCGGCGCCCGAGTCGCCTCCGGCGGCGGCGCCCGAACCATCCCCGGTCTTCGCCGCCCTGCCGGAAAACCTGAAAGAGGAAATCATCCGGCCGGATTGGCAATCCCTTGCCCATGGCCTGGCTCTGGGATTGGTTTTCGGCTTGCTCTGGGCGACCGGAAGGGAAATGCTTACCAGACGCTTCTCCGACGCCTTCGAGGCGCGCCGCCTGACCGGGCTGCCGCTTCTCCTGACCTTGCCGGCCTATGACGCCGCCGCCATGCGGCGCGCCGCCAAAACCCTCGAGGGCAGATTGCGCGGCTCCCGCCCCGGCCGGCTTTCCTTCATTCCCGCGCCGCTGAATCTGCGCGAGCCCGGACCCGTCGCCCGGCGCGGCAAATTGACGCCGGCCCGGCATTTCCCAAAAATCCTTTTCCTGGCCTGCGGGGCCATTTTCATCGCCGCCGCCGTCATGCTGCATCAGGCCGCCCTGGCCGGCTTTTTCCAGGCGGACCGCCATTTGCGGGAACTTGCCCCGCTGAAGGAGGTTGTCGCCCATATCCCCGACCTGTCGGAAGCCGAGGAAGGCGGGTGGGGGGACAAACCTTGAGCGCCGACCAGGCCTTCGCCAATCTGCTCAACCGGAACGCCATCGCCATCCCGGCGGCGTCCGGCGGCGGCGGGCGCGCGGCAAGCCGGGCCGGGGCGGAAAGGGACGAATACCGGGAGGCGGACGCCAAATTGATCCAGCAGGTGTCGGCCATGCTTGACGACGACGAGGCTTCGGACTACCAGCCGAATTTGGCCAAGAGATCCCCGGCGACCGCCGCCATGCCGCGGGACCATCCCACCGAAGTGGATTTGTCTCCGGCAAGCGCCAGGCCGGACGATCTGTCCGCCGCCCATGGCTGGGGGGCGGGAATTGTCGGACGGGACCTAGCGGACGGCGACGCGTCCGACCTGACCGGTGCCGGCGGCGGCGAAAGCGGGCTGGAGGAGGAAGAGGCCGATTCCGCCCTCGCCGCCGCCGCCCGCGTCAAACGTTTCTCCTATTTGCCGCTTGCCGGGATGAATGAATTCGAGTCCGGCGCCCGCCTGCTGGCGGCCAACCTTTCCGCCAGGCATCCGGAACGCCCTTCCCTGGCCGTGACCGGAGTCAAGCGGGGGGAAGGCCGCAGCGAATTGGCCATCCGTTTCGCCCTTGCCCTGGCCAGGAAGGTGGAACACCGGATACTGCTCGCCGATTTCGACGCGGAGAAGCCCGAGACGGCGCTTCGGCTGGGCCTGTCGACCAAGCATTTCGTCCTGGCCGACGTGCTCCGGGGCTCCTGCCGCCTGGGAGAGGCGCTGACGCTGGGCGAGGAGGACAATCTTTATGTCCTCCCATCCCGGGCGCCCGAGCGCGACGGCGACGAAATCCTCGATTCCCGGCGGGTGGAAAGCCTGTTTGTGGAATTGCACAACATCTTCGATTTCGTCATAATCGACTGCGGGCCGACCAGTCGGGCCGATGCGGCGGTGGTTTCGCGCCAGGCGGGTTCCGTGGTTCTGGCTGGCCGGCCGGGGGTCAGCCCCATCGCCGACATGAGGGAGGCGGCGGCGGGGCTTGCATCGATGGGGGCCAACCTGGCCGGCATGATCCTGGTCGGGGCTTAGGGGGAGCGCTCCGTGATCTACGCCGACTTCTGGGGTCTCGCCTTCCCGCCCTTCCGCGACAATGGCCGCGCCGGGACCTTCATCCTCACCCGCTCCGCCTCGCTGGTCATGGCCCGCCTGCGCTACACCCTCGGGGAAGCCCGCGGGGTGGCCGGAATGTTCGGCGAGCCCGGCGTCGGAAAGACCCGGATCGCCATGACGCTGCTGCGGGAGTTCGCCGACGCCGGCTGGCTGACCGGCTATCTTCCGAATCCGCTGGGTACTCCCGGAGACATTGCCGCCGCCCTGGATCCGGCCGCGACCCCGGCCGATTACGGCAATCCGGCCCGCTTGCGGACGTTCCTTGCCGGGCTGGCGCGCGACGAAAAGCCGGCCCTGCTGGCGGTTGACGACGTCCAAACCGCCCGGGGGACCGATTTCCTTGAAACCCTCCGCACCATGCTGAATGTGGAATACGAGGGAAGGCGGCCTCTGTCGCTGCTTTTGCTGGGGCAGGCCGGAATGGAAAGGCGGCTGGCCGCGGCCAGTTCCTTCAATACCCGGCTGGACGCCCGGGCCGTTCTTCCGCCCATGGACGACGACGAGAGCAAGCGCTACATCCTGGCCAGACTCAAGGCGGCCGGCAGCCGACAGGGCATTTTCACCCGGCAGGCGGCAGAACTGGCGGTGCGGCTCGCCAAGGGCAATCCCCGGCAGATTAACCGCCTCTGCGAGATGTCGCTGGTGGTGGCCTACGGCCTTGAGTCGGAGAAGGTGGGGCCGGAGATAGTGGAAATGGCGGCCGGGGATCTGGATATGCTGCCGGCGGGCGACGCCTCTTTTTTGACCTGGCCGCATCCGGAGGCGGAGAAGGCGGCCGAGGAGGATCAACCGGCCGGGGAAGACATTTTGGCGGAGTTGGACGCCGGTGAAAAGGGAGGGGGGAGCGCATGAGCGGAAAAACGGGCAAGGGTCTCTCCTATAAGGATTCGGGCGTCGACATCGAGGCGGCGAACCAACTGGAGGGCGGATATTTCAAGCTGATCCAATCAACCCTGATCCCCGGCGCGATTCGGAACGACGGCGGCTATGGAGGGTTGCTGCGCCTCCAGGGCGCCGTCGGCCCATCCGGAAAGCGCTGGCGGGATCCAGTCCTGGTCTCGGGCACGGACGGCGTCGGCAGCAAGCTGAAAATCGCCTTCAGCCTGCGCCGGCACGACACGGTGGGAATCGATCTGGTGGCGATGAGCGTGAACGACATCCTGGTCCATGGGGCCGAACCGCTGTTTTTCCTCGATTACATCGGCATCGGCAAGGCGGACAAGCGCACGCTCCTCGAAATCGTCAAGGGGACGGCGGCGGGCTGCCGCCAGGCCGGTTGCGCCCTGCTGGGCGGCGAGACCGCCGAGCTGCCGGGCTTCTACGCCAAGGGCGAGTATGATTTGGCCGGCTTCGCCGTCGGGGCGGTTGAGCGGAGCCGCCTTATCGACGGCTCGCGGGTCGAGCCGGGGGACATCATCATAGGGCTTCCCTCGTCCGGCCTGCATTCAAACGGCTATTCCCTGGCCAGAAAGGCGCTTTTGGACAAGGCCGGCTTGAAGCTGGGCCGACGCGTCCCCGCCCTGGACCGCACCCTCGGGGAGGAGTTGCTTAGGCCGACCCGCATCTACGTCAAGCCGATTTTATCCCTGCTCGCCCGCTTCAGGGCGCCGCATCCCGTCCATGCCATGGCCCACATCACCGGCGGCGGCATTGTCGAGAACGTCCCCCGGGTGATTCCCGCCGATTGCGACGCGGTGTTCAATTCCGGCGCCTGGACGGTTCCGCCCATCTTCCGGCTGATCCAGGAGACGGGCGGGGTCGACGAATCCGAAATGTACCGGGTTTTCAACATGGGGCTCGGGATGATCATAGTGACGGCTCCGAAGGCGGCGGAGGCGGCGCTGGCAAAGCTGGCCAAGGCCGGTTGCCGCGGCCTGGCGGTGGGACGGATCGTCAAGGGCCGCGGCCTGGCGCGGCTGGCGTAAATCCGTTTTATCGGATTTGCCCGAAAATATTTGAAAGGCATGGCCGGTTGGGCCGATAATATATAAGGGAATCTCCAAACTGATTCGGCGCCGGCGGCGTTTCCCCCCGGGATGGGGAAACCGGGCGGGACGCCGGGAGGAATCGGCGATGCGGAAGATTTTTTTAATCCTGTTCCTGCTTTCCTTGGCAATCGGACCCCGTCCGGCCTCCGGAGGGGACGCCTTCGATTTCGGCGATATGCCGCCCCTGCCGCCGCCGCTTTTGGACGATGGGCCGAATCCGCCGCCGTTGACGCCGCCGCCTAGCGGATCCGGGTCGCCCCTGGCGCAGCCATCCCTCGCCCCCCCCCCCGCCGCCGCCGCCGTTCACGCCAGCCGCCGCCCCCGCCGTCGCCGCGTCGGCGAGCGTCCCGTCCCTGGCGCCGCCGCCGGCCGACAGAGTCGCCCCGATCAGCCTGCCGGGCGAACTTGCCGCCGCCAGCGCCAGTCCGGCCGTCCCCGCCACTCCCGAAACGCCGAGGTCGGCCAAAATCACCGGCGGCCGGGTCAATGTCCGGGCCGGCCCCAACACCCAGTACGAGTCCATCGCCGTCCTCGCAACCGGCGCTCCCGTAACGATCCTGGCCAAAAACGGCGAGTGGTATAAAATCGTCTTCCCGGCCGGCGAGCTGGCCAGCGTCCACAAGAATTTTATCGACGCCGAGATAAGCGGCGAAATACCCGAGGCCGGCGTCCCCGGGGTGGTGAACCAAGACAACACCGATGTCCACGCCTACTATTGGGACAAGTCGACCGTGGTCGGCCAGCTCAAAAAGGGCGATCCGGTGCTTATCCGCCAGGAGCGGGGGCAATGGTACCGCATTGCCGCGCCCGAAAGCGCCAGAGCCTACGTGTTCGCCGAATACGTCAGGATTGACGGCGGGCTGGAAGTGGCGGCCGATTCGGCGCCGCCGCCGGTCAATCCGGCCATTGATCTTTCCCAGGGGCAACCCGACGCCACCGGCAGGTTGAAAATGTCGGAAAATGACCGCCGCACCCAGGCCCTCAAGGAAGCCTATTTCAAGCGCATCCAGGAGCAATACGCCCGGGAGGAGGAAACCATCAGCGCCGCCGTCGAGCAGGTTTTCTCCGGCATTGACGATCTGGAGGCCAAAATCAAGGCCATCGACGCCGAAGTCGCCTCCAAGATATCCTATCCCGCCGCCACGACCGAGTTGGGTTCCGCCGCCTGGGCTCCGCCCGATCCCCTGTATGGCGGCTACACCGGCTGGGTGGAGAACATCGGCCGGGTGGGCGGCGCCCCGGCCAGCTTCAGGCTTTCAAAGGGCGGGGAAATCCGCTTTTACCTCAGAAGCGACCGCTTCAGCCTAGCCGACTTCTCCGGCCGCCGGGTCTGGGTCAACGGCAACATCGAAACCGATGTTGCCGGATCTGTCCTGAATGTGGAACAGTTGCGCCTGTTGAGCGATCAGGAGATAGCCGAGGGCATGCGCCAGTTCGATCCGTCCCTTTACCGGGGCGCGAGTCAGGACGCCTTTCCCCAAGGCGGGACGGAGCCGGTTCCGAACAGCCGGTATCAGGCGGCGCCCAGCGATCCTTCCATGCTGCCGGATGTGGTGGGGATTGGTCAATCCAACCCCTATTCCGGCTTGTCCCAGCCGGGGATAACCGGATCCGGCGGGGAGGTGGAAACCGATTATTACGAAAATCCGGCCATTTCCGAGATTGGACCCGATTATTGAGATATTTTTGGAGTTCCGTTAAGCCCATCCCGTCCGCGCCTCCGGCGCGGACGGTTTTTTGAAAGGATTGTCCGCCAACGGGAAAGTTTGCGTTGCCGACGCCTTCGATATCCGGATAGCCGCGAGAGGTTTGTCCAAACCGCCGGACGCGGGGATACCCCAATGTTGCGGAATACCTTGCCGGCATGTGGCGCCGCCCTGGATCTGGGCCTGGCTTTCTCCCTGGCGCCTCCCAACCTGCCCTCCATTCCGCCAGAGGCGGAAGATTGCGGACTGGAACATGCCGGCCAGCCGGAACGTCTTGACGCGCCCGGAAGCCATGGGATCGCCACCGACCGCTACATGGCGTTTTCCGGATATTCGCCGGGAAAAGACGGCCGCGGGCGGTTTTCGCCGCCGCTTGACGCCGAAACCGACGGCGTCCGCCAGGCGGGCGGCCAGACCTTCCCCGACCCGCCCGGCACGGAAACCAAGCTGCCCGCCGTTGGCTTAATCGCGAATCCGCCCGCCATTGCCCATGCCGCCGCCAGTCCCGCCGCCCGTACCGTTGCATCGGGATCGGCCATGGGGAGCCTCTCGACCGGCGATTATTTTCCCGGCGCCGCCAGTCCCGAATTGCCGGACAAGGGCTGGCGGTTCTGGAGCGGGGGCGGGGCCGCCCGCGAGGTCCGGAAGCCGCCGCCGCGCGGCGGCGGCCATTACAGGCAAAAAAGCTTGCGGTACCGTTTGGGCGCCGAGTACGACTTGAGCCTAAATTCAATCGTCGGCTTGTCATTGACGCGGGAAAGGCGGAAAGTCGGCGCCTTGCGCCCGGACGACGGCCGAAACAGCGAACTATCCGCCTATGCGGCCGGCTTCCATTTTGATCGGCTGATTGAAACGGCGGGCTTCCCGTTTCTGGACGGCGGGGCCGGCGACGCCCTGATTTTAAGCGGCGGCGCGTTTTATGGGCGGGTGAAGGCGTCCACCTCGGGAAATATCGTCATCCGCGTCAATAACCAGCCCTTCCTTTGCGATTGGCGCGAGGAGGACGGCCGTTCCACTCTTTACGGTTTTTCCGGCAAGTTGTCCTATCCCCTGCTTTATGGCTTGGGCTGGAAATTTCTCCCCGAGATCGGCTTTGAGTACATGAAAGTGAAAACCCCGGCCCGTAATTTCGCCGTGACCTTCGGCAATCAATCCCTGGTCGACGGCGCTACCATCCCCGCCTCGGCATCCGATTCGTTTCTCCTTCCGGCGCTATTCCGGGCGCGGCGCGATTATAGGAAAAACTGGGGGTGGGCGTCTCCAAGCCTTGAGGCCGGCCTTGTCGCCGAGCTTGGCCGCCCGTCCGGCGCCGCCGCGTACAACGCCTCGGCCGCCCAATCCTTGGCGTCGGAGACCGATGTGGGCGGGCTGCCGGTCGGCCTAGCCAGCGGCGCGCCGGCAAGGTTCAGCTACCGTTTGGGATTCGGCCTGGATCTGATTGCGGACAATGGCTGGGAAATGCGGGCAAGCTACAGCCGCAAATGGAACCGGGAATTCCATAACGACTATTTCCGCCTGGAGGCGGGCAAATGCTTCTGATCCGACGCGGCCTGGCGCTCCTGTCCCTGCCGCTCCTGACGTTGTTTTTCTCCGCCTGCGGTCCGCCTGGATCCGGCAATGGCTTTTTTCCGCCCGGGCGATCCCTTTCCGATTCCGAATCCCGGCCGGTTTCCGGTTCCGCCCCGCTTCCGGCCTTGGATCCCCGACTGGATCCCCGTTCCAGGCCCGGCATCCGGGATTTGCGCCAGGCCAGAGCCGACGCCTGGATGGAGGACAGGATCAACGCCAACGGCGGGATGCTCC
Source organism: Planctomycetota bacterium (assembly GCA_031270145.1). Lineage (GTDB taxonomy): Bacteria > Planctomycetota > SZUA-567 > SZUA-567 > SZUA-567 > JAJBSZ01. The sequence continues at coordinate 507 of JAISYD010000029.1, read as the reverse complement.
ATTTCGCCGCCGACGGTTCAGCTTCGCGGCCGGATCAGGTATCCTATGTGGCGGAAAGGGGCGCCTTGACTCTGGACATCGCGGCCGCGCCGGATCTCAACCTCTCCGGCGGCCTGCCCCACGCCTTGGACATCGTGGTCTACCAGCTTTCGGATCTGCTCGCTTTCAACCGCCTAGCCGGCACGGAGGATGGATTCGCGAGGCTGGTTGCGGGGGGATATTTCGATCCCGCGGTGCGGGCGGCGCGGAAATTTTCCTTTCAGCCGGGCGAGCGCGGCGTTGTTTCCCTGGAACGGCCGGAACATGGGCGTTATGTGGCCCTGGTCGCGGCGTATAACCGGCCGGCCGGTTACGACGCCGGGCGGGTCAAACTGACCGAATATCCGGTCGGCGTATACGGGGAACGGCGGAAAACGCCTCCAAGGGAGGGCGGCGCCGGCCTTCTCGGCAACATCCTCCCGCTTTCCCGCGCCATCGCGCTGTTCCGTCCCCTGCCTCTCAATCTCC
>JAISYD010000320.1 GCA_031270145.1 Planctomycetota bacterium | reverse complement strand
ATGATTTGCGATGAAAATCCGATAATAGCGGCCAAATGTTTTATAGGACTCCGGGCGGCGGCAACCGCCGCCGGAAGGGCAAGTCCGGAACCGGCCGGAGCTTCCGGCGGAAAATCCGGCCGGTTCGGCATAAGCGGGGAAACCGGCGTCCCATAATTTTACCCGCGCCGCCGCGGAAAACGGTTACGAGGGGGCAAAAACGCTTTTGGGCGGGATGGTCAAGTGAGAGCGCCCGCAAACGTTCGTGAACCGCCACCCGCCTTCGCCGGCGGTTGCGCCACGAGCATGGACGGCGGACAGGCGTGTATGTCCCGCAGATGCCGCCAGGGCCGGAAAGGCGTCGCCGAGGATTTGCCGCCCCGCGCCGGGCCGGCGTTGCGGGAATTGCGGCTATTCCCGTCTGTGCGCCAAAGAATCGTAGCCCGACACGAACGCGACATCATGATGTACCCGGCTTTTATACATGCGGCCGGCCTCACGCTTACGCCGGGGAAGTTGTGAAACAGCTTCCAATGACAACAAATCATATTCACTTCAAGCATTGCCCGGCCTATTCCCGAAAAGGCTGAAGAACCTCCCGTTTTCCGTCGATATTATACTCGGCCCAAGTTCCGGCCGCGAGGGAAACCGCGGTCATTCGAACGGAAGGAGTCGGTTTTGCATAAACTCATCGTTCTCGGCGCGTTGGCGTTTACGCCGCTTGCCATATGGATCGCCGGTTGCCGGGACAACAGCCGACAGGCCGGTTTCCCTAGGGTATCGGAAATGGGGCGTCTGGCCGTGTCCTCCTCCAGGGAAAACGGCCGGATGCCGGATATTCCGGCCGCCATCGATCCCGAGGTGATGAACGCCCCGGATCAACCGACCTTCGCCCGCATTCGGGCGGTGATGGACCGGGAGGCGCAACTTTCCAGCCGCGATCCCCGGCCCGGGCTCTTCGTCATCCCCCGCGCGGATTTCCCCGAACTGGCGGCTCTGCCGTCCGACGTCCCGGCCGGGCGTGAATTCCGCTCCCGACCCGTCCAGCCCGGGATCGGGCATGATTACGCCCCCGGCGACCATGTCCCGGCCGATCTCTCGGCCATGGCGGCGCCGGATTTCCCCAATATCCCCGGTTTGCCCCCGTCCTCGGCCTCGTCCCTGAATTCGAGTTTGGATTCCGGTCCGGCCTTGCCGCCCGTGTTCGACATTCCCGGGATATTCACGGGGGGCGACGCGTTCGAGCCGCTGTCGCTGGCGCCGGCGCGACCTGGCGGAACTCCGCCGATTGAAAAGGCGTTGAAATTTCCCCCGCCCCTGACAAGCGCCGCCTTTGACCCGGCGGCGCTTGACCATGTTGCCGGGGCCGGCAAGGGTCGGAGCGCGGCGGCGCCGGCCGAAGAACCGGATCGAATCGAATGGGCGGTCTCGAAAGCGGCGGCGGAGCCGGCGCAAACCGGGAGTGGAAGACTGGCGGCGTTGTTTGGCGCGAATGCCGTCAAGCTGGCCCTGACGCCGCTGCCGGATCTATCCGGCGAAATGAGGTTGTCCGCCGGCGACGCCTCCCGGAGTCCGGTCCCGGCTCCGCCGGATATGGTTGAAACGGTCTCGGCCCTGACGGACGATCCAGGCGCAATCCGCAGACCGGCCTCCAGGGGCAAACTTTTCGAAACCGGCAATTCCCGTTACATGATGGAGTTCTGGGACAATTACCCTGTCGCCCGGGAGTTTCCCGCCCCGGCGGATTTGCCTCCGCTTCTCGGCGAAACGCCGCCGGCCAGCCTGGATCAGGCCGGCCAAGACGATTTCGAGAATTCCTTTCCCACGGTCCTGGAGTTGTTGAAGGCGCTTGAACCGGATCCGCCCGCCAAGGGAACGGCGACCGGCTCGGAACCCGCGAAGAAGCCGGGAACGACCCTGTCCGGGGTTGATTCGGCGAAGCCGGCCGGAGCGCCGCAAAAAGTCGCCTTACTCCCGGTTCCGGCGGATTCGGGCCGGCGGATCGGCGCCAGGAAACAGTTGGAAAAGATCGACAATTCAATCGAGGCCCCGCCGTTGGTGTTTTGAGGGAAATTCGCGATCGTCCGGAAAAACCTCCGAGGCAATTCCGGCAAGCGATGATTCCGGCAATCCGGAATCACTTTCACGGCTTGCGGCTTGTCGCGGCGACTCCCGACCCTCTTGAAAAACAAAATCGCCTTTTCCGATTAAATTGACAAATCGCCCGCCGTGCCTTCCCGCTGAATGCCATAAACCGGCATTATTCGCCCGCATCATGCGCTTTTGAACAACTCCTTGGCAACAAGTCACATATAAGAAATGATCGCGGGGCGGAAAACGCCTTGACAAAATCGCGGCCAAGCCATAAAGTATGATTCGATGGCTTTTATTCGTTAGTTACGGGGCGACGCCTTTTTCCCTGAGCGGTTCCCGTTTCCCAGCTCCAATCCGTCCGTTTGCGGGTAGAAACGATTATTCAGCTTCCCGGGACGCGTCCGATTATGGGCGGACGTCGCCGGTCGGGAAAGTCCCAGCCATGGAGGAAAGGAAAATCGACATGTCGCGCAATTTGTTGGCAAGCTTGGCGCTGGCCGCCGCCCTATCCGCCGCGTCAGTCCTTGGAGCGGCCGAAAAGCCGGGCCCCTATACCGTCGGTTTCAGCGAATTCACCCTGGGGGTGACTTGGCGCGTACAATCGAACGAGGAGTTCAAGTACGTCGCCGACAACAACCCGGACGTCAAGGAGTACTTCATCACCCAAGCCGACGGCGACGTCTCCAAGCAAATCGCCGACGTCGAGGACTTGATCTCCCGGGGGGTGGACATCCTGGTGATCAACGCCGGCTCGCCCCGGGCCCTGGTGCCGGTCCTGAACAAGGCCGCCTCCTCCGGCATCGTGGTGGTGGACTTCGACGCCACCACCGACAGCCAACTGGCCTACCACCTCACCATCGACCAGCGCGAATTCGGCGGCATAGGCGCCGAATGGCTGGCCAAGACCTTGGGCGGCAAGGGCAAGATCTTCGCTTTCAACGGCATATCCGGCACTTCGGTAAGCACCGGCCGCTTCGAGGGGGCCGAGGCGGTGTTCAAGAAATATCCCGGCATCGAAATCGTCCAGACCGTTTTCGGCGGCTGGGATTACGCCACCTCCAAGCGGGCCATCGAATCGCTTTTCGCCGCCTACCCCTCCATTGACGGCGTCTGGTCGCAGGGCGGCGCCATGTCGGAGGCGATCATCGACGCCTACCTGGAGCGCGGGCTGAACCCGCCGCCCATCACCGGCGAGGACGGCAACGGCTTCTTCAAGGCCTGGGACCGGGCCAAGCAGAAGAACCCCGACTTCGACTCCATCGCCCTCAGTTGCCCGACCTGGATGAGCGCGGCGGCCTTGGAACTGGGCATCGACGTCCTCAAGGGGAAAAAGGTCGAAATGACCACCATCCTCGCCATTCCCACCATCACCAAGGACAACATGAAGGATTACTACCGGCCGGATCTGCCCAACAGCTACTGGTGCAACACCCGCCTCCCGGCGGACGCGGTGAAGAAAATGTTCAGCCGCTGATTTCGGCGTTTGCGGATTGGCGCCGTCTTTCCCCGCCATCCCCGGCGGATCATTCCGCCGGGGATGACGGGGCGGAATTTTGGGAACGGGCATGAGCGCGGACGAGCAAACGGCCGGAGCCGCCCTGTTGCGGATGCAAAGCATCGACAAGTCTTTCGCCGGCAACCCGGTGGTCCGGCGGGTGGACTTCAACTGCCGGGCCGGGGAAATCCACGGCCTGGTGGGCGAAAACGGGGCCGGCAAAAGCACCCTAATGAAAATCCTCGCCGGCATCCACCAGGCGGACGCCGGGACCATCCTCCTTGACGGCCGGCCAGCCGCCTTCCGCAGCTACGGCGAGGCCAGGGCGGCCGGCGTCTGCGTGGTGTACCAGGAATTGTCGCTGTTGCCGCGGATGTCGGTGGCGGAAAACATCTTCATGGGCCGCTGGCGGCGGGGCGCCCTGGGTTTCCTGAACTGGGACGCCATCCGGCGGGAAGCCAGGCTGGCGCTGGAAAAAGTCGGCCTGGGCGATCTCGACGTCAACCGCCTGGCGGGTTCGCTTCCCATGGCCGTCCGCCAGCTTATCGAAGTGGCGAAGGCCCTGCTTTACGAACCCCGGCTGGTGGTTTTCGACGAGCCCACCACCACTTTGAGCGGAGAGGAGGCGGAAAGGCTGTTCGGCCTGATGCGGGATCTCAGGCGGCAGGGCAAGGGAATTGTCTTCATCTCCCACCGCTTGCGGGAGGTTCTTGGCAACTGCGACCGGATCACGGTGATGCGGGACGGCGAGCGGACGCTTACCGGCGAGGCGGCCGATTTCGACGAGAACAAATTGATTTTCCACATGATCGGCCGGGACATTAGCCAGATTTTCCCCCAAAAACCCGGACATTTGTCCAACCAGGTCATTTTTTCCTATGCCGGCGCCGCGCCCGACGGCGGGAAAATCGAGTTTTCCGTGCGCGAGGGCGAGGTGCTGGGCATCGGGGGGCTGGCCGGCCAGGGCCAGATCCCCCTGCTGGAATCCATTTTCGGCCTGGGATCGGGCGCGGAAATAACCGTCCGCGGCGCCAGCCGCCGGGTGAAATCGCCCCGCGAGGCCATGCGGGCCGGGATAGCGCTGATCCCGGAGGATCGGAACAGCCAATCGTCCTTCCCCATCCTCTCCATAAGGGACAACATCGCCTCCGCCTCGCTCGGACGGCTCAGCCTGGGCGGCCTGGTCAGGATCCGGCGGGAAAGGCGGGAAGTCGCCGAAATCGCCGAAAGCCTGCGGATACGCATGACCTCCCTGGCCCAAGAGGCGCGGTTTTTAAGCGGCGGCAACGTCCAGAAGACCGTGTTCGCCCGTTGGCTGCTGGCGGCGCCGAAGGCGCTGGTTCTGCTCTCGCCCACCAGCGGCATCGATGTCGGGACCAAGCGGGAGATTTACCGGCTGATCCGGGAACTGGCCGGCAAGGGGGTGGCGATCATCGTGCTGACCGGCGACATGGTGGAGTTGATCGGCCTGTGCGACCGGGCGCTGGTAATGTACGGCGGGCGGATTGGCGGCGAATTGTCCGGCGCCGCCTTGACCGAGGAGAACATCATGCGGGCGTCGGTGGGCCGGCGCCCCGGAGAAGGGGAGGCATGACCGAGCGCGGGCGCGATCTCCGGATCTATCTCCCGGTCTACTGCATCGTTCTGGCGGCGTATGTCTTCGCCGGCTGGCGATCCGGCAATTTCTTCACCTGGAACAACAACGTCAATTTGTTCAGCCGGGTGACCCCGCTAATCCTCGCCGGGCTGGCCCAGACCCTGGTGATCCTCACCGGCGGCATCGATCTTTCGCTGGGATCGATGATCAGCGTCGCCAGCGTAATCGCCGCCTCCCTGCCCTATGTGGACACCCCGGCCAACCTGGCCCTTTGGGCCTTGGTCCCCCCGCTGGCCGGGCTGGCCATGGGCTGCGTCAACGGTCTGATCCTCGCCAAATGGCCGTTCCCGCCCTTCATCGTCACCCTGGCCTCGAGTTCCATCTATCTCGGGGTGGCTCTGCGCATCATGCGCGAGCCCGGGGGCGAGGTGTCGCTGGACGCCACCTGGGTCTCTTCGGGCCAATATCACGGCCTGCCAATCCCCTTGGTCATCATGCTGGCGGCGGTCGCCATTTCGCATTTGCTGCTGAGCCGAACCCGGATCGGCCGTTCCATTTACGCCCTGGGCGGCAATGAGACGCTGGCCGTCCAGTCCGGCATCAGCCCCGGCCGGGTCAAATTCACGGTTTACGCCCTGTCGGGACTGTTTTCCGGCCTGGCGGGAACCTACCTGTCGGCCTGGATGTTCGCCGGCGATCCGCTGGTTGGGGAGCCCTATGTGATGAATTCGATCGCCGTGGCGGTCATCGGCGGCACTTCCCTGATGGGGGGACGGGGCGGCGTGGTCGGCGTGATCGGCGGCGCCTACATCTTCTATTTGATCAACAATATCCTGAACTTGCTAGGCATCAACGCCTTCTACCAGTATGTGGCCAAGGGCGCCATTCTGATCGCCGCGCTGGCGGCGTCGGCCCCCGGCCTGCTCCGTCGGCTTGGCCTGGGAAGGAGGAGGGACGGCTAGTGATAGGCGCTTGGCTGAGATTGCCGGAAGGCTGGCGCGCGGTCCTGGCATTGTGGGGCGTCATCCTGGTCCTGTTTGCCGTCGGCGGGCTGGTTTCCCCGGGCTTCTTTTCCGTCAGCCAGGCCGGAGCCATTTTCCGTTCCGCCTCCTTCATCGGCCTGGCGGCGATGGGCCAGACCCTGGCCATCCTCATCGGCGGCATCGATCTGTCGGTGGGGCCGCTGGTGACGCTGGGGAACGTCTTTTGCTGCCTGATGCTGGCCGGGCGGGACGAGAACAACCTTTGGGCGGTGACCGCCATCCTGCTGATCGGCCTGGCGGCGGGGACCCTGAACGGCCTCGGGGCCTCGCTTCTCGGCATTTCCCCGATGGTGATGACCCTGGCCACCGGAGCCATCGTCACCGGCGCCGTCCTCATCTATTCGCAGGGGGCGCCGACCGGCAACGCCTCGCCGCTGTTGCGGGCGGTGGGGGTCGGCTTCACCTGGTCAATTCCGAATTCGGTCCTGATTTGGCTGATCCTGGGAACCGCCCTGGCGCTCGTCCTCAAGTTCACCTCCTTCGGACGGGGCGTTTACTATGTCGGGGCGAACGAAACCGCCGCCGTCTTCTCGGGCCTGCGCGTCAATTTGATCAAGATCGCGGTGTACGCCCTGTCCGGCCTGACCGCGGCCTTCACCGGGATAATCATCGCCGGCTACACCTCGGTCGCCTTCGTCGCCGCCGGCCGCGACTATCCCATGCAGTCCATCGCCGCCGCCGTCATCGGCGGGGTTTCCATGACCGGCGGGCGCGGCGGCTACGGCGGGGCCGCCGCCGGCGCCGTGCTCCTCTGCCTGATCGAGAGCCTGCTGACCAACCTGAACATGCAGGAGCCGGGCCGGAAAATAATGAACGGCCTGACCATCATCGTCCTGATCGCCTTCTATTACCGGAAAAGTCTCGGAAGCGGGCGAAGCCGTCCAGCCAATTGAGAAAGGTCCAGCCATGAAAGTCATCGATCTCACCTACGACGTAACCGACAAAATGCTGGTCTGGCCGGGCAACCAGCGGCCCATTTTTGAATGGAAAACGCGCGCCAACTCGGAGCACGTCAACGTCACCCGCATCGACATGGAGGCCCACACCGGCACCCACGTGGATTCGCCGCACCACTTCCTCATGGACGGCGCCACCCTTGAACAGTTGCCGCTGTCGCATTTTTGCGGCCGGGCGCGGCTGTTCCGAAGCCGTTCCCAGCCGGCCGGGCAGGAGATAACCTTGAAGGAAGCGCTGGACGCCGGCTTCGCCATGGAGGAGGGCGGGATATTCGTTCTGGACACCGGCATATCGGCGTACGCCGAACGGCGCGACTACAATTTCCTCTTCCCGGTGCCGTCGTTCGAACTGCTCGACTGGCTGATCGAGCGGAAGATCGCCTGCTACATGACCGACGCCACCTCCCTCGACCGGCCGGCCGACGACCGGACGAGCCCCAGACACAAGCGGCTGTTCTCGCGGGGGATCCCGGTGGTCGAGAATCTGCGCAACCTGGACGAGGTCCCGGAGAACCGGGATTTCGTCATTTGCGCCATGCCGCTGAAGCTGGTGGGGCGCGAGGGCTCGCCCTGCCGGGCCGCCGCCCTGCTGAACATTTGAGG
>JAISYD010000235.1 GCA_031270145.1 Planctomycetota bacterium | reverse complement strand
CCCGCGGCATCCGGCCGTTTCCCCTTGACAGTTGTTGACGGCGCCTTATCCTTTACGCCAACAATGGATTACGCCATTGGCGGGAGGGATGCGGCATGTTCAAGGCGGCCGATTTCTGTCGGGAGTTGGAGCGGCGGGGAGTGGACTTCTGCGCCGGGGTTCCTGACACGGTGGTGGAAAATTTTTGCAACCAAGTCTTTGTCCAGCCGCCGGCGGGCGGACACGTCTTGGCCGCGAATGAGGGCGGCGCCGTCGGACTGGCGGCCGGGCATTGGCTCGCCGCAGGTAAAATTCCCTTGGTCTATATGCAGAATTCAGGACTGGGCAACGCCGTCAATCCATTGCTGTCCCTGGCCGATCCGGAAGTCTTCGCCATACCCATGCTGCTCCTGATCGGCTGGCGGGGACAGCCCGGCGTTCCCGACGAGCCGCAGCACCTAAAACAAGGCCGAGTCACCCAGGCCATCCTCGACAGCCTGGAAATCCCCTGGCAAATACTGGATGCGGATTTCGGGAAAACCTTGCAAGTCCTGGATCAAGCCTTCCGGCGGCTGCGGCAAACCCCGGGGCCATACGCCCTGATCGCCCCCAAGGGGTGTTTCGAACCCTCTCCCGCCGTTCCGGCCGGCCATGCCGCCAGCCTGACGCGGGAAGAGGCGATAAGGGCAATCGTCGCCGCCAGCCATCCCGGCGCCGCCTTTGTCGCCTCCACCGGCATGGGACCGCGCGAACTTTATGAAATCCGCGAGGCCCTGGGCCAGGGCCATGAAAGGGACTTCTTGAACACCGGAGCCATGGGCCATGCCTCGATGATCGCCCTGGGGGCCGCCCTGGCCCGCCCTGGACGCCGCCTGATTTGCCTGGACGGGGACGGGGCGCTGCTCATGCACCTGGGCGCCCTGGCCATCGTCCCATCGCTGCCCTGCCCCAACCTCACCCATATCCTGTTGAACAACGGCGTACACGATTCGGTGGGCGGCCAGCCCAACCTCTTCGCCAGCCTCAACGCCGTCGCCCTGGCCCGGGTCGCCGGCTACCGGACCGCGGCCAGAGCCGCCAACCTGGCCGAGCTTCGAGTCCGGCTGGCCGAAGCCGATGGCGACGGGCCGCATTTCATCGAGACCATCCTGGCCCGAGGCTTCCGCCAAGACCTGGGGCGGCCGAAAATACCCTTCGCCGAGGCGGCCCGGCAATTCCAGGGGTTCCTGACGGCAAAAGCCTGAGGGGGAGGGTGTGCCGGTCGTCGTTTTCAGGCCCTCGGGCCGCCGAATCGAGGTTGAGCCGGGAACCAGGTTGACCGAAGCCTGCCGGCTGGCCGGCTTTTCCCTGCCGTCGCCCTGCGGCGGCGCCGGACTGTGCGGCAAATGCCGGGTCAGGATACTTGCCGGCGAAGTCAGCGCCGCCCGCCACGAACCCTGCCTGTCGGCGGAGCAATTGGCCCAGGGCTGGCGCTGTGCCTGCCTGCCGGCGGACTACGGCGATCTGGTCATAGCCGATCCGGCGGAAGACGGGGAGGATGGGGTGATCCTCACCGAATTCCTGGCCCGGCCTCCCCGGGGCGAATCCGGAATTTGGGAAAGGGAGTTGGCTCTGCCTCCCCCCTCGCCCGCCGACGCCAGGGATGATCAGACGCGGCTCATGGAAGCGCTTGGGGAAATAGAAACCCAAAAGGGGCTGGAAAGGCCGGAAGTGGATTTGCCGCTCCTCGCCGGCCTGCCGGAGGTCCTGCGCCGCTCCGATTTCCATTGCCGGGCCGTCGGCGTGGGCGGGAGGCTGGTTTCGCTGCGGGGGCGCGCGGAGGGGAACCGGGAGGCCAAGCTGGGCCTGGCCGTGGATTTGGGCACCACCACCCTGGCCGCCGCCCTCTGCGATTTGGACGACGGCGCCATCCTGGCCGCGGCGGCCCGCGACAATCCGCAGGGGATCCGCGGCAACGACGTAATCAGCCGGATCGAATACGCCTCCCGGGGATCGGGCGAATTGGACGAAATGCGCCGCCTGGCGGTAGGGGCGATTGAGGAATTGGCCGCCAAGGCGGCCGAATCGGCCAAGGTTTCCGGCCGGCTTGTCCTGATCGCGGTGGGCGGCAACCCCGCCATGGCGCACCTGCTGCTTGGCGTGCCGGCGGCGGCGCTGGCGGCCAGCCCCTTCGTCCCCGCCTTCCGGGAGTCGCCCCCGCTTTCCGCCTCCAGTCTTGGCTGGCGGGGCGGGGACGCTCCCCTGCTGTGGCTGGTCCCCGGCGTCTCAGCCTTTGTGGGCGGCGACATCGTGGCCGGCCTGTTGGCGCATGACGTGGCCAGGCTTGACGGCTCCACCCTCTTTTTGGATATCGGCACCAACGGCGAAATCGCCCTGGCCGCCGCCGGCCGGCTGCACACCGCCGCCGCCGCCGCCGGCCCGGCCTTCGAGGGGGCGCGCATCGCCCAGGGGATGCGCGCGGCCTCCGGCGCGGTTTGCCGGGTCGGACTGGCGGTTGACGGCGCCTTGCGAAGCGAAATCGTCGGCGGCGGCCCGGCCCGGGGCATTTGCGGCACCGGCCTGCTGGACGCGGCGGCGACGCTCCGCCGGGTTGGCGTCATCGATCCGGGCGGGCGCCTGCTGTCCCGGGACGAAGCCGGGGCGGAGCTTTCCGCCCTCCACCCGGATATCCTCTCCCGCCTGCATGGCAAGCCGGACGGCCCTGCCTTTTGGCTCGTCCATCCCTCGGCCTCCGGCGGATCGGGAGTGGCCCTGACCCAACGGGACGTCCGAGAGTTCCAATTGGCCAAGGGGGCGGTGGCGGCCGGCGTGCGCATCCTCCTGGAAACCGCGGGGCTGGCTCCGGAAACGCTGGATCGGACGCTTTTGGCCGGCGGCTTCGGCAGTTACCTGGATCCGGCCTCGGCCCTGGCGACCGGTTTGCTGCCGGCCGGCATCCGGCCCGAGCGGGTGCGCTCCGTGGGCAACGCCGCCTTGGCCGGGACGCGCCTCTTCCTGCTTTCGGAGGAGGAGCGGGCCGCGGCCGGCGACCTCGCCCGGAGCGCCGCCTATGTCGATCTGTCGAACCGGGACGGCTTCCAGATCGCCTTCGCCCGGGAAATGCTGTTTCCGGAAACATAGGAAAGCCGCCATGCCGCCCCTCCGCCGCTTTTTCCTGCAAACGCTCGGCTGCAAGACGAACCAATACGACTCCCAGGCCATGCGGGAGGCGCTGCTCGCCGCCGGCTTCGCCGAGGCCAAACGGCTGGAGGAGGCGGAACTGTTCCTCCTGAACACCTGCGCCGTCACTAGGCGGGCCGGGGACTCCGGCCGCCGCGCCATCCGCCGGGCGGCGCGGCTCAACCCCTCCCTCAGGATGGCGATCATTGGCTGCGGCGTCGATTTGGGCGAAGCCGTGCCGGAGACGGCCTCCGGCCCGCCGCTCCTGCTCAAGAACGCCGAAAAGGCCGCCCTGCCGGGATTGTTGAAGGAATGGCTGGGCGAGGGATCGGCGGCGCCGGCCGGCGGCGCCGGCCTCTCGGTGTCCGGACATGCCGGGCATAGCCGGGCCTTCCTCAAAATCCAGGACGGCTGCGGCAATTTCTGCTCCTATTGCGCCGTCCCGTTGGCCCGGGGCGCGCCCCGGAGCCGTCCGCCCGGCGAAATCCGGGAAGAGGCCGGACGGCTGATCGCGGCCGGCTTCGGCGAATTGACCCTGACCGGCGTCAATATCGGCGCCTACCGGCGGGGCAACCTGGACCTGGCCGGCCTGGCGGAGGAATTGGCGGGGACGCCCGGCCTAGTCCGCCTGCGCCTGGGCTCGGTGGAGCCGCCCCGGGTGGACGCCCGCCTCGTCCGGATCATGCGGGACAGCGGCGGAAAGATTTGCCCGCATATCCATATGCCGCTGCAATCCGGCGACGACCGGCTGCTGGCCGCCATGAACCGGGACTATCCGGCGGCCGGGTTCCTGGAAAAGGTCTCGCTTCTGCGAGACGCCCTGGATCTGCCGGCCCTAGGCTCCGACGTCATGGTCGGCTTCCCAGACGAGGATGCCGCCTCTTTCGCCAATACGCTGGAGGTTTGCCGCCGGGCCGGCTTTTCCCGGCTGCATGTTTTTCCCTTCAGCCCCCGCCCCGGCACTCCGGCGGCGGCTTGGCGGCGGGAGCTTCCCGAACAGACGCTGGCGGTCTGGAAAACCAGGCTAATCCGCCTGGGGATGGAATTGGCGGCCGGTTTCGCCCGCCGCTGCCTGGGCCGGGAAGAGAGGATCATCATGGAGCGGGACGGCGGCCTGTCCGACCGTTACCTCAAAACCAGATTGAAAGGCCGCCAAGCCGGGCCGGGCGCGGTTGTCCGCGCCAGGATCACGGCAACCGCCGGGGCCGAGTTGCTGGGGGAGGCGGTTGACGCCGGCGAAACGCCTTTTTAACCGGCGGCCAGCCGCCATTACGGCTTCAGGACGACCTTTATCGATCCGTCTCCCTTTTCCGCCTGCCGGAAGGCCGATTCCCATTTTTCCAGGGGGTGGACATGGGTGACGATCCCGTCAACCTTGACGACGCCCTTTTCCAGAAAATCTATCGCCACCGGGTAACCGTCCAGCCCGCTTATATGCGAACCGAAAACATCGAGTTCCTTGCGGTCGCCGATAATGCTCCAATCAACCGACGTTCCTCCCGAAAAAACGCTGAATTCGGCGAAGCGCCTTGTCACCACCTCCATATGCAGGGAGGCGTCCGAGGTGGCGGTGTAAAGGCATCTGTCGCTGACCTTGGTCAAGGGCGACTTGGCATTCTTGGTTATGCAAATGCTGACGCGCCGCGGGTTTTGGCGATTTCCATGGCCGCCACGACGTGGCGGGTCTGGCCGGTGTGCGAGATGGCTATGGCCGCGTCGCCCTTTTCTATATTGCAGGCGCCGAAACGGCATTAAGTTTCGCTGAGTTTTTCAATCCCGCGGACCTGTTTTCCCGTCGGAAAAAATTTTATTTTCCAAGTTTTTTATTGACAGGCGGCTTAAAAGCTGTAATATATCTGCTGTCAGACATATTATATAATACTTATGACGTCTGTTGTTGGGCATATTCACTTGCG
>JAISYD010000182.1 GCA_031270145.1 Planctomycetota bacterium | reverse complement strand
ACGCTCTTCCGATCTCGGGAACGCATCCGGGGGGCCGGGGGGCTTTTCGACACCGACGCCGCCATGCGATCAATCCTTTCGCGCAACCTGTACGGGGTGGACATAAACCCGGAATCGGTCGAAATCAGCCAGCTCGCGCTTTGGCTGCATACCGCCCTGCCCGGAAAGCCGCTGAGCAACCTTGACCACCACATCCGTTGCGGCAACAGCCTGGTCGGCCCGGAATTCAAGGCGTTTTACCAGGCGAAGCACCCCAAAACACTGTTCTCCGATCTGGGAGAACAGGAGCGGGAGGACGTCAATGTCTTCGCCTGGGCCGAGGCGTTTCCGGAGGCGCTGGGCGAGGAGGTCCCCGAGGAAAAACGGGGATTCGATTGCCTCGTCGGCAATCCGCCCTATGTCAAGCTGCAGCATTTCCGGACTTTGAAACCGGATGAAAGCGATTTTTATCTTGAGGGCCGGGACGCGGCCGGCGTACCCCTCTATGAATCGGCGCAAACCGGCAACTTCGATCTTTACCTCCTGTTCATTGAAAAGGGAGTGTCGCTCCTGAACAAGGGCGGCCGCCTGGGCTTCATCGCCCCCAGCCTCTGGCTGAAAAGCGAATACGGCCGGGGTCTCAGGGGCAAGGTGAAGCGGCTGCGGGCGCTCGACCGCTGGATCGACTTCAAGAGCTTCCAGGTCTTCGAGGAGGCGACGACCTATACGGCGCTGCAATTCTTCACCCGGAGCCCGAACGCAACGGTCCGGTTTTTCCTCGCCCCCGACGGGGAGGCCGCCCCGGTGGACTGGAACGGGCCGACGGAAACAATCGGCTATGGCGAGTTGCCGGACGAGGGCGCCTGGAATTTGTCAAACAGGCAAGAAAGCGAATTGATTGCCCGTCTCTCCAAATCCTGCCTGCGGCTTGATGACGGCTCTTTGACTAGGCGGATTTTCCAAGGATTGATTACCAGCGCGGATTCGATTTATCACCTGCGCCGCCTAAGGCCTGGCCGGTATGCGCAAATCGGCGGCAATGGAGACGGCGAGGAACACGAAATCGAGGACGCGATCATGCATCCGCTGGTTTCCGGCCCGGAGGCCAAGCGATATCAACTGCCCGACTCCGGGATCTACCTGCTTTTCCCCTATGCGGCGGACGCGGAGGGAATGCGGCTTTTCACCAGAAGGGAGATGGAGGATCAATTCCCCAAAGCCTGGAAATATCTGAAGAAATTCGAGCGGGCGTTGCGATCCCGGGAACGCCATGCCTTTGACGACGGGCAATGGTATCGCTTCGGCAGGAATCAAAATCTCGACAAGCAGGAGTTGCCCAAGTTGGGTGTTGCTCAAACGGTTCCCGGAATGCGCGTCTTTGCCGACGAAAACGGCGAATTCTACTTTAATAATGTCAGGGTGAATGGAATTCTCCCCAATGGCAATGGTGATTTATGGTTCCTGCTGGGAGTGCTTAATTCTCCTGTCGTGGATTATGTATTCAAACAAACGGCAAAACCAAAGGACAACGCCTATTTTGAAGCGAACAGGCAATACATCGCCCCGCTTCCGGTTCCCCGCGCCTCGGCGGCGGAGAAAAGGGCGGTCGGCCGGCGGGCGAAAAGGCTCCAAAAATTGCATACCGCCCTTCGCGCCGAAATCGCCTTGCTTGAACGGCGTCTTGACGCCAGTCAATGCCTTGACGATTGCCGCGAGCCGGAATGGCTGTGGGCCGAGGTCGGGACCATGGCGTCGTGGAAGGCGACCGCTCCGGAAAGCCTTTCAACCCGGGAAAAGGCCGCCTGGGCCAAGCGCGAATACGAAACCCGCCTCTCCGCCCGGCTCCGGGCGGTTGCCGCCGCCCTCTTTGCCGGGGCGTCCCTTTCCGTGGACACGGCCGGCGGGGAAATCCGCTTCCTCGCCGCTTCGGCGCCGGTGGCGTCGGCGTATGTCGACAAACGGGAAATCCCTTTCGTTGCCGCCCAATGGCGGCAGGTCGCCCGGACGACCAGCATCACCGGAAGTTTCCCGGCCAAGCGGCTGGTCGATGCGCTCCTTTCGCTCCGAAAAACCGGCCAACCCGCCCTGCGGGAGCGAATAATCCGAATCGACGCCGGCATTCAAACCCTTGAACGGGAAATCGCCGTCCTTGAAGCGGACCTGAACTCCATCGTATATCGCCTGTATGGACTCGATTCCAAGGAGATCGAGTTGGTGGAAAAGAAGCCGGAGCGGGGATGAGAAGCAAAACCGGCGCCGGCAAGCCAAATTATGCCCATTGGACGCCGGCGGTCGACTTATGGAACCGCAAGCCGCGCCGTCGTCGCGGCCGGCCCCGTCGCCGCTATTTCTCCTCCTCGCCCCTCGCCAGTTTTACGTGGGAGTCGGCCATTTCATAGCCGGCGGCCTGGGCGCAGGCGGTGTTCAGCTCGAGGGCCGTGACGGCGGCGGCGCAGATTTCGGCCAGGCGCATGACGTGTTCGTGCTCGTCGACGGATTTGCCGAACCCGGCGCAGCCGATGAGTTCCAGCGCCTCGCGGGCGGTGCCGAACAGGGTCCCGCCGCCGATGGTCGCGAGTTCGAGGCCGGGCAGGGACACGGTGAAGTGGACGCCGCCGTCGACGGCGTCGGCCTGGACGAAGCAGGCCGAGGACGACACCACATGCGCCAGGTCCTGGCCGGTGGCGGCGAAGAAGGCGGCGATGGTGTTGGCGGCGTTGACGTTGAAGCCGCCGATGGTCCCGCTGAGGGCGGAGCCGAGATAGCACTTGTTGAAGACTATCTTCTCGAGGCTCCGGCCGTTCACCCCCTTTTTGAATACCCTGGACAGCACCTCGTCCGAAAGGAACGCCTCGGTCTGCGCCGATTTGCCCCGCCCGTTCAGGACGTTGACGTGGGCGGCCTTCTTGTCGGCGCACATGTTGCTGCTGATGGTGACGAGCTTCCAGCCGGGAAGCCCCGACAGAAGCCCGCGGGTGATGTCGGCCGCCGCCTTGGTCACGCCGTTCATGCCCATGGCGTCGCCGGTTTTGCACACGAGGCGCAGGAAGACCTTGGCCCCGAGCTGGTACGGTTCGATGTGGGTCAGCCGGACGAACGGATCCTTGATGTACCGGTTGAGGGAATCGACCCAGGCGGCGTCGGACTCGACGCGTTCGACGAGCTTCCTGGCCTCCGCGATGTCCGGCGCCTCGATGACCGGCGCGCGGCTCATGCCGTCGAAGTGGACGATGGCCTTGAGGCCGCCGGCCAGGTTGAGGGCCTTGGCGCCGCGCTGCACCCCGGCCACCAGCGCCGCCTCGTTCGTCGCCAGCGGCAGGTGGATCTCTTCGTTTTTGACGTACTGGCCGTTTATCCGCACCGGCCCGGCGATGCCCATCGGGACTATCGCCCCGCCGATTTTCGATTCGATGCCGGAGAGGACGCGCCCGTCCGGGGCCAGGGAGCAGTTGTCGACCCGGGCGTTCCGGATGGAATCCAGCCTGACGCCCGCCCGATCCTCCAGGCAGAGGCAGCGAATCGTCGCCGCGTCGTTGCAGGCGTCCTTGACCGCGTTCGGATCGGCGGCGTAGATTTCCTTGAATATGGCCGATTCCAGGCGCTGGGTCTTGATCTCTCCGGCCTCATACCGTTTCTTGACGTCCTCCAGCCTCTTGTCCATGCGCCGCTCCTTGTGGGCTTTTACATGTTTTATGCAACAGGGTGCTCAGGGTCTGGGCGTACTCGCCGACCTTATACAGTTTTTCCAAATCGATCCCGGTCGCGACGCCCATGCGGCTGAACATCTCGACGAGGATTTCCGTCTGGCAGTTGCCCTTGGCGCCGGGCGCGTAGGGACAGCCGCCCAGGCCGCCGGCCGCACCGTCGAAGACGGTGACGCCCGCTTCGAGCGAAGCCAGGTTGTTGGCGAATTCGAGGCCGTGGTACTTGTGGTAATGCACGGCCAGGCCGGCCTTGGTCAGCCTGGACTTGACGAGCTTGGGGATGCGGTGGGCGGAGAGGGGGTTGGCCATGCCGGTGGTGTCGCCGAGGGACACTTCGTAGGAGCCGAAGCTTTCCAGGGCCAGGGCGATTTCGAGCGCTTTCGCCGGATCCTGATCCCCTTCGAGGGGGCAGCCGAAGACGGTGGCGATGTAGGAGCGGACCTTGACGCCCTCGCCGGCGGCGATACGGTTTATCTTTTCGATTTCGGCCAGCGATTCCTTCGGACTCATGTTCAGATTCTTGCGGTTGTGGCCGTCGGTCGTGCTCATGATGGTGACCACTTCCCTGAATCCGCAGGACAGGGCCAGTTCCAGCCCCTTGACGTTCGGAACAAGCGCGCTGTAGGCCACCCCCGGCTTTTTCTCGATGCCGGCGTGGACTTCCTTGGCGTCGCGCATTTGCGGCACCCATCTGGGATGGACGAACGATGTCACCTCTATGCGCTTGCAGCCGGCGTCGGCCAGGTCATTGACCAGTTTTATCTTCTTTTCGGTGGCGATGAACTCGGGTTCGGGCTGCAAACCGTCCCGGGGGGAGACCTCGAAGATGGAAACCTCCTTGATGCCGCGGGTATTCACGCCAAGTTCCTTTCGCGGGACGGAAAATGAAGAACCTTGCCGGGATGGCGAATCGCCTCGAACCGCCGGAAAGCCCGATTGGGGAAGATGTACCGCGCACGGCGCGAAATTGCGAAAACGGGGAGAGGGGATTGCCCTATCCCACCTTTGGGGACGAGCCCCACCGTACACGAATATTTTTTGGAAATGCCACTATAATATTGATAAAATTTCGAGGATCAGCCAGAAAATAAAAATATTGACGGGAAGAAGAACGGCGACGACGATGACGGAGCCCAAGTTGGAGAAGATCACGACGATGAGGGCTACAAGAAAAATCAGCGTCCAACCGAGGGCGAGGAGCATTTTGAGGAGGATTTTCTTGAGCGGGCCGGGCATGTTTTTTCCTTGCCCCGAAGCTTCGGGACCAACGGCGGCTTCACTCCGCCCCGGCCGCCCGCAGCCGGGTCAGGGCCCGGAGCAGGGCCAGCCGGGCCCGGTCCACTTCCGCCGCCTCCGCCTTTTCCGAGGCCTCGGCCAGTTGCTGCCTGGCCCGGG